>JAITDQ010000270.1 GCA_031282485.1 Tannerella sp.
TCTCGAATATCCATTCGTATTTTATCTGTGGATACAGCGGATTGCGTTGCAGGTATATGTCCGAGCGGCCGGGAACGGTCTCGTATTCGCTCATCGGGATATACATCTTGCTCATGAAAAGGTAGGCCAGCAAAAGTATCTTAATGTATTTCTCGTCGAACTGCCGCAGGTCGTGGTCGGACAGCTTGCCGAATGCATTCTCCGACACATAGCGGACAAAACCGCGCACTTCGCCTTTTATCGCCATGGCGCCGATTTCCTTATCCAGCTGATCCGGCGAGACCGTCATTCCCGGAGACGTTTCCCGGAGCAACTCGTCTAAGTATTCCCAGTACAGCGTTTGAATGGAGTAGTTCGGAATACTCAGGTATAATTTCGTGAAACTGCGCTCTTTTATGGTCAGCAAACCCATGTAGAACAGCAGCGATGTGAAATAACGGTCGTCACTCAGTCTGTCGAGGGAGAATTTTTCCAGTAATTCGGCTGTGATGCCGCCGTCCTTCATTATCTGAAGCAGGGTCGCACGATTCTTTTCATTCTGCACGAGACGTCGCAGGCGACCGTAATCCGTCCGCAGGTTGTAGTCGATAATATTTTCAGGAGGGCGGTTTGATTCAAGTATCTGTTCAAAGAAGTACATAATCATGGCCGGGTTGTATACGCGGTTTTCCCCGTCCGGGTGAAACAGGTAGCCGTTGTAATATGCCTCCATGTCCACGTTGATTAACGCCGGGTCAACGCCGGTTTCCGTCATCAGCCATTCCACTTCCTGCTGCGTAAAACCCATCATTTCGTTATACTCGATTTCCAGCGTAAGTATTTTGGCGATGTTGTAACCGCTGGTCAGGTCGTCGAGCATCACGGGCGAGATGCCGGTGACGAACGTCCGGCGGACGACGGACGATTTGGTGCCGGTCTTAATCTTCTCATAAAAATCGCGCACCAGCCCGTTGGCTGCGACCACCGCATGGTAGAAATCCTCGCCCTCCAGCGTCCCCATGGCTATCAAGTCGTTGGCAAAATGGTCGTATTCGTCGATAATGACGTATGCCTGCAAACCATAATCGGACAAGGCATTAAAGGCAATATTCACCGTATCAATACCGGCATCCCTGTCTTTTATTTCCCTTACAGTTTGCCGGGCTTCCGGTATGATCCCTTCATAATCGGTAAAAAATTTGCATACGGAAAGCTGCACATTACGTGAAAAAGACGTGATAAAGCCTTCCCTGCTGTTCGTGTTTATCCCCGAAAAGTCAAATTCCAGGATAGCATAGCGGTTCCGTTCCGGCGTCGGGTGTTTGCCTATGTACAGATTGCCGAACATCTGCTCGAACTCGTCTTTACAGTTGATGTTGTAATAACAGTTCAGCGTCCTTAAAAACATACTCTTCCCGAATTTACGCGGACGGATGAAGAAATGATTCGGATTGGATTCATTTTCCAGTTCTTCGATAAACCGCGTTTTATCGACATAAGCATAATTCTCGGTTATGATACACCTGAAATCCGATATGCCGTTGGGCAGACGTTTAAATGGGTTTGTTTTCATTATAAAAATGTTTATTTATTTTTGTTCTACAAAAGTAGGGATTATTTCGAATAAAACGATTTAATTGCCGGAAATTTCACTTCACAGTTCCTCATACAATCATACTCAGACTAACGCGCTTACGCGATTCGTCCACTTCCAGTACTTTAACCGTAACGTGCTGATGAAGCGAAACTATTTCCGTCGGGTCACTTACGAAACGGTCTGTCATTTGCGAAATATGCACCAGACCGCTTTCTTTTATTCCCATATCGACGAAAGCGCCGAATTTGGTGATGTTTGTTATAATTCCCGGCAATATCATCCCTTCACGTAAATCGCTTAGGGTCTTCACCGAAGGGTCAAACTCAAACACTTTGATCGTTTCGCGCGGATCACGACCGGGTTTCCCCAGTTCCGTCAGGATGTCCTGCAATGTCGGGAGACCGGTTGTTTCCGTTATATAGCGTTCGAGAACAACTTTTTTACGTAACGCCTCGTCGACGAGCAAATCCGAAACACTACAGTTCAAATCTTTTGCCATGCGTTCCACCACATCGTAACTTTCGGGATGTACGGCGGAATTATCAAGCGGATTATCCGCTCCCTGAATGCGAAGAAAGCCTGCGCTCTGTTCAAATGACTTGGCGCCCATCTTAGGCACTTTCAACAACGACCGGCGGGAGCGGAACATGCCCTGTTCAGCCCGGTAATTCACGATATTTTGCGCCAGCACGCTCCCTACCCCCGACACATACGTCAGCAGATATTTGCTTGCCGTATTGACGTTCACACCTACCCTGTTTACACACAGCTCAACCGTCCGGTCAAGCGCATGTTTCAACAACGTCTGGTTGACATCATGCTGATACTGGCCTACGCCTATTGACTTCGGGTCTATCTTCACAAGCTCGGCCAGCGGATCCATAAGCCGCCGTCCGAGCGAAACGGCGCCGCGAACGGTAACATCATACTGTGGAAATTCTTCACGCGCCGTTTTAGAGGCGGAATATATACTTGCGCCGCTCTCGCTGACGCTGAATATCTGCACCTTGCGGTCATAGCGGATATTTTGCACAAACTGTTCCGTTTCGCGCCCCGCCGTACCGTTCCCTACGGCAATCGCCTGTATGTTGAATTGCTCAACAAGATGAGCGATTTTCCGCATGGCGCCCGAACGGTCGTTCTGCGGCGGATGCGGATAAATGGTTTCATTATGAAGCAGATTCCCCTGTTCATCGAGACATACGACCTTACAACCCGTACGGAATCCGGGATCTATACCAAGTATCCTTTTCTGTCCGAGCGGAGGGGAAAGTAACAGCTGGCGCAGATTTTCCTCAAAAATATGTATCGCCTCCATGTCGGCTTTCTCCTTGCTCAGGGCGGCAAACTCGGTTTCGATCGACGGCTTCAGCAGACGTTTATAACTGTCCGTCACCGCCATTCTCACCTGCACGCCGGAATCATCCGCCGCCTTGACAAAATACTTGCAAAGGCGCTCCAGCGCATGCTCTTCATCCGGCGATATGTCAACGCGCAAAAAACCCTCCGTCTCGCCACGGCGCATTGCGAGAAGCCGGTGTGAGGATATGCGGCGCAAAGGTTCGCCGGCCTCGAAATAATCGCGGTATTTATCGCCCTCCTTTTCTTTTCCTTTGATGACGCGGCTTGAGATAACAGCTTCGCGTTCGAAAACATTGCGAACAATGTTACGCGCCGTCGTATTTTCATTTACCCATTCGGCAATAATATCCCGTGCGCCGGCAAGCGCTTCGTCGACAGCCGGCACATCATCGGACAGATAGCGTTCGGCTGCACGCTCCACATCCGGCCGGCGCTGCGACATAAGGATCCCGGCCAGAGGCTCCAAACCCTTTTCACGCGCTATCTGCGCCCGCGTACGCCGTTTCGGTTTATACGGCAGATAAATATCTTCCAGTTCGGTAGCCGACCAGGTCGTTTCTATTTTATCACGCAGTTCATCTGTCATTTTCCCCTGCTCTTCGATAGTCGAAACAATCGTTTCTTTCCTCTTTTCCATATCGAGCAGGCGTTTGTATTCGTCCGATATATCGAGGATTTTCACCTCGTCCAGTCCGCCGGTTCGCTCCTTCCGGTACCGGCTGATAAAAGGAACGGTAGCGCCGTCATCCAATAATAATAATGTATTAAGCACCTGCTGTTCCGCTATCTGAAGTTTTTCGGCGATTAACGCCGGGATTTTACTGTTCATAATATTTTAATGATTTAGAGAGTGCAAAAGTAAGAAAGAAATTTTGTTGATTCAAAGAAAATATTTGTCCGAAAATAAAAATAAGGTAACTTTGCAGTCCCGTTTTTAACGTTTAAGGTATCCTGTCCGGTGCAAAGAAACGCTTGAAACGGCTATTTTTGACAATAAGAGACAGACATGTGAACAGGCTCGATTTTAGAGCCGGCGATTTATGAAATGAAGAAATTGATTGTTATACCCCTGTGTGTGTTATTTGCCTGCGTTCCGGCAGCAAATGCAAATGACGGAAAAAAACAGGATGCCGGGTTATGGGTTTTTACCGGTTTCAGTCCCAAACCGTTCGGCGGGAAATGGAAGATGCTGTACGGACTGGAATACAGGAGTAAGAAGTATTTCAGGGAGACATCCCTTTGGTGTGCTTCGGTGAATGTGAATTACATTTTCAACCCCTTCATACAGATAGGAACCGGGTATGAGTTTTTCATGAACCGGGAAGCCGACGGCAGTTTCAGCCCGGAATACCGGTATTATCCGGAGGCTATCTTTTCCTGCGGGTGGGGCGACTTTTCGGCAAGTCTGCGTTCGCGGGTGATGAATACGTTTACGCGAGCCAACGACCCGCACTGGGAAGGGCGTAACCGCTTGAAAGCGAGTTATGCCATCCGGGGGACAGGGCTGAAACCCTTTGTCGCCGTGGAACCTTACCATGAAATTTATCCGGTGGAACACCGTTTCAGGAAGATACGCTATTTCGCAGGATGTTCCGTCGCGCTCGACCGCCGGCAAAAATTCGACCTCTACTATCTGCGTGAAGACTACCTGCATGAATCTTTCCTTCGTAATGTAATACAGATAGAATATAACTTCAGCTTTTGACGGCTGCATTTCAATGCAATTGCCTTTGTAGAACGCCGTCTTTTAAAGGAAACCGGTGTCGGTACGGAAACTCATAACGAATAATCTGAAATGCATCCTTGTTTTTCCGGCGAAAAACATGTAATTTTGTTGCGCAGTCGGGGGGACGGTGTCTTTTTGGCTTTTGAGATGAGTAAATGTTGTTTAAATATAAGATTATGGTACAGAGATTTTTTATGACGGTATTCGTTTTGATAGGGATCGTTTCATGTGTAAATGAGCCGCAAAACATGATTAAAGGTGGAATCGAAGGTTTGGAAAGTTCGATGCCGGCGGAGTTGTACGGCCGGCTGCAGGCAAAGAACGGAATATTGAATTTAGAAAATTCTTTACAGGGAACATCCTGTCCGTATCATTCCGAAAGTAAAGGAGTTATTTGAAATCTAAACCCCATGAGCCAGCCATTAGCAGAAAGATTGCGCCCCAGGACGCTCGACGACTACATCGGACAAAAACACCTCGTCGGCGAACAGGCGGTTTTGCGACG
>JAITDQ010000333.1 GCA_031282485.1 Tannerella sp.
CCTGTTATTAAAGCGTAATTCATACGATAGTTATTAATTGTTTTAATGTACGCATATACGTTTCCTTTTATGGAGGTGCAAAAATACGAAAAAAAACCAAACTACACACATCATAGTTAGAAAATAATGGTTAGCGGTTAATTGTTATATACTCAAGTTTCCCACCTTAATGCTTGTATTTGTAAGCGGTCAGACAAAACGCATCTAGCTCAGTTCACCGACAAAGCGCTGAATGGCGTCATCCAATTTTTTAACGGTTCGTTCCGAAGGCTTGCGCAGGCCGGAAGCGTAATGAAACATATGTTACTGTATTAAAAACAATTATAACCTCAGAGTATAGAAACAGAAAATAAATTCAACCGGAAAGCTATGCCTTGAACAACTTTTTACAGCGCTTGTCGCGGAAATGGAGGGGGGCGGGTAAAAGAAATGTTTGTTTTCGTTTTGGATTACTCGGGACTTCGATTATCTTTGCATGCTTATTTTAAAAAAAGAGATAGATAGATGAAAAATACACCTGTTGATTATCAGATTGCTAAGAGTATTATAGGGAGTTGTGGGCTTAATGATTTCGGGAAAGCGACTATTCGTGAGGTGGTTGCGATATCCGGCCGGCTGGAAGAAGAAACGGGCACGGAATTTATCCACATGGAAATGGGGGTGCCGGGACTAAAGCCGGCTCAGGTAGGTGTCGACGCCGAAATAAAGGCTTTGCAAAACGGGATAGCGGCTGTTTATCCCAATATCAACGGCCTGCAGGATCTGAAGAACGAAGCGTCCCGCTTTATAAAAGCTTTTATTAATACGGATATCTCGCCTGAACATTGCGTGCCGGTGACCGGGTCTATGCAAGGGACTTATGCCTCATTCCTGACTTGCGGACAGTGCGACGCGAAAAAAGATACGATCTTGTTCATTGACCCCGGATTTCCCGTGCAGAAACAGCAAATAACGGTGATGGGTTACAGGTACGAATCGTTCGATGTGTATGAATACCGGGGGGAAAAACTGCGCGGCGTGCTTGAGGATTATTTGTCCAAAGGCAATATCGCAGCGATGGTATATTCGAATCCGAATAATCCCGCATGGTTCTGCCTGACGGAAAGCGAACTGAAGACGATAGGCGATGTCGCTACGAAATATGATACGATTGTAATTGAAGACCTTGCTTATTTTGCAATGGATTTCAGAAAAAATCTCGGAATACCGTTCCAGCCTCCTTACCAGCCAAGCGTATCGCATTATACCGACTGTTACATACTTCAGATTTCCGGTTCGAAAGCGTTCAGTTATGCAGGACAGCGCATCGCGGTCACGGCTATATCCGACAGGTTGTACGACCGCGTTTACGCCGGCCTGACAGACCGCTACGGAGGAGGCACATTCGGTACCGTATATATTCACCGTGTACTTTACGCCCTGTCATCCGGCACCGGCCACTCCGCTCAGTATGCCTTGGCCGCAATGTTCAAAGCCGCGTCGGACGGCACGTTCGATTTTGTAGATGAAATTAAGGAATACGGCCGACGTGCGGCCAGATTAAAAGAGATATTCGTGAAACATGGGTTTCGTATCGTTTACGACCATGATCTTGACGAACCTGTCGCCGACGGATTCTATTTCACCGTTGCATATCCCGGCATGACGGGCGGAGAACTGATGGAAGAACTGATCTATTACGGCATAAGCGCCATATCACTCAGCACGACCGGCAGTCAACAACAGGGTCTTCGCGCATGTACATCCTTTATTAAGCCGAATCAGTATGATTTGCTTGATGAGAGACTGGCTCTGTTCAAAAAAAATAATCCGCGGGAAGGAGGATGAACCGACAATCGTCTTATAAATTATAAATTATTTATCCCTTAAATAGTTAAAAATCCAAATTCTCTTGTTTATATCCTGATAAAGGCATACATTGTCGCCTCTTTTGAAAAAAAACAGGACAATGGCTCAATATAAGGACATATTCAAAATAAGGCATAACGATATGCAGCCGGGAAAGGGTAAAATTCTTATCTCGGAACCTTTTCTGCAGGATGTGTTTTTCCAGCGTTCCGTAGTGTTGCTTGTTGAACACAATACGCACGGATCGATGGGGTTCGTCTTGAATAAAAGGACAGATCTTCTGCTAAATGATTTTTTCGAAGGATTTGACGACGCGCTTCATCTACCGGTTTATCTCGGCGGGCCTGTATTAGGCGACCGTTTGTTTTTCATTCATTCATTGGGGGATGTCATTCCGGACAGTGTCCTGATTAGTGACAATCTTTATTTTGACGGTGATTTTAACGCATTAAAACAGTATATGTTGGGCGGCCATCCGGTCGGCGGGAAGATAAAATTCTTCCTCGGATATTCCGGTTGGACTGAAAACCAGCTTTACGGCGAGATAAAACAGGACGCTTGGCTTGTCAGCCGGTCTTCAAACCGCAACATCATGCTTGCGGAAGGCGAATCGTTCTGGAAACATTCCGTCGAATCCGTCGGAGGCTCGTACCTGACATGGATCAACTACCCCAAAGACCCGTTACTGAACTGACGGGAAGCGCCTCCTCTCGCGAAAGCATCAATTCAGGACGGTTATCAAATTGACTAAAAGCACATCCTTATACCCCTCATCTGTTTGTTGCCAGTCGGGCAGGATGCCGGCTTTCTTAAACCCGCAACGGGCAAAGAGCCGTTTGCTCGGCTCGTTATCAACCGGTATATACGCATATAACTGATGCAGTTTCAGAAAGGAAAAGGCATATTTACAAAACAGAGACAGGGCATTGCCGGCCAGCCCTTTGTTCTGGTGGTCACGGTCAATCATTATGCCGACGGCGGCGCGGCGGTGATGCGGGTCAAAATCGTATAAATCGACTGTTCCGACAGCTTCCCCGGCCGGTGCGGCTTCTATCACCAGCCGAAGCTGCTTCGATTCATACAAATCTTTCGATGAAGACAGATATTGTTTAAGGTCATAACGCGAATAAGGAATAAGCGTACAGCCAAACGACCATAATGCCGTATCATTTTCCCACCTGTATAAAATATCTAAGTCTTCCGGCTCCGGAGCTCTAAGTTTTATATTTTTATATTCCAACAACATCTTTACATGTATTATTTCACAAAAGTACGGCACGTATAAATTTCAGGTCTTTATTGAATCGTTGAAGCAGACGCGGTTTATAATGGAGCGGCCGAGGGTCACCTCGTCGGCATATTCGATCTCGTCGCCGATGGATATTCCACGTGCAATGACGCTTACGGTAACATGGTACGGTTCGAGTTTGCGATACAGGAAAAAATTCGTCGTATCGCCTTCCATGGTTGTACGCAACGCCAAAATAACTTCTTTCACATTTCCCGAAGCCACCCGTTCAACCAGGCTGTTTATTTCCAAGTCTGCCGGCCCTATCCCGTCGACGGGAGAGATGATGCCCCCCAGCACATGGTAAACGCCATGGAACTGAGCCGTATTTT
The DNA here is from genome assembly GCA_031282485.1 of Tannerella sp. Taxonomy (GTDB): domain Bacteria; phylum Bacteroidota; class Bacteroidia; order Bacteroidales; family Tannerellaceae; genus Tannerella. Next base: position 3,469 of record JAITDQ010000333.1, read on the forward strand.
CTACCGCCATGACCTCTTTCACATTCTCCACAACACAAACCGTCGAATGATCGCGGCCGGGACTATCACAAATACTGCATAAATCCGAATCGCATATATTGTGACATACACGACAGTAATTGACGTCCCGGCGAAGGGCAAGCAATGACGACGACAACCGTTCGGCATACTCCCGGTCGCGGCGCAGGATATAAAGCGCCAGACGCAAAGCCGTTTTGCGCCCCACACCCGGAAGCGCAGCCAGTTCATTCACCGCATTTTCCAGTAATATGGAAGGATATTGTTGATTCATCCGAAGTTCCTACTTTAGTTCGCGGCCGGCATACATCCGCCCGTAATAATTTATGTAATCCCCCTCGACGACCTGCTCTACCCACGACTGATTATCCAGATACCACTGCACGGTTTTCACAATACCCGTTTCAAAATCGGTATCGGGTTTCCATCCGAGTTCGTTTGTTATCTTTGCCGGGTCAATTGCATACCGCAGGTCATGTCCGAGACGATCTTTTACAAACGTTATAAGATCGTCGTTAATCCAGTCCACCGTCAATTGTCCGTCCGCATCGGTCACCTGCTTTTTAAGGCACCGGCGATATTCGGGCTGTTGCGTCATGATCCGGCGGATTGTTTTTATGATCGTTTGCACGATCTGTATGTTCCGGCGTTCGTTATGACCGCCGACATTGTATATCTCTCCCGCCCGTCCGTTATTTATAACCATGTCGATCGCCCTGCAATGGTCTTCCACATAAAGCCAGTCCCGGACGTTTGACCCGTCGCCATACACAGGCAACGTTTTTCCTTCAAGTATATTTTTTATTATCAACGGGATAAGCTTCTCCGGGAAATGATACGGCCCATAATTATTCGAACATCGCGTGATCGTGACCGGCATTTTATACGTTTCACCGTACGCTTTCACAAACAAATCCGCGCTTGTCTTCGATGCACTGTAAGGGCTGCGCGGGTCAAGGGGCGTCGTTTCCGTAAAATATCCGGTCGGGCCGAGGCTTCCATAGACTTCGTCCGTCGATACCTGATGGAAACGGACATCTTCCCGCCACACGGGATAGCCCGCTTCATCCTTGCCGGTCACCCATTTTTTACGGGCGGCGTCAAGCAGGTTTTGCGTACCCAGTATATTTGTAATGAGGAACAGTTGCGGATTTTCAATACTGCGATCCACATGACTTTCGGCGGCAAAGTTCACGACATAATTAAAATCATATTTCCCGAACAGCTCTTCTGCCAGTTCGCGGTCGCAGATATCGCCTTTAACAAACAGGCAACGCACGTTATCTATCTCATTTTCTATCGAGGCAAGATTTCCCGCGTAAGTTAAAGCATCAAGCACGACGATTTTTATATCGGAATAAGCGTTCAGCATGTATTTCACAAAATTAGCGCCAATAAACCCGGCGCCACCGGTAACCAAATATGTTTTCATCTATACATTATATATAAAGTTATTTTCCGCATCACGCAACAGCGGAGCGTTCCTGTCTTTCTCCGAGGTATTCACTCTGCTTCCGGGAAGAATATGCCGGTCAACGCCAATCGCAGGGTCATTAAAGCGTATTGCGCGTTCGTACGCAGGCGCGTAAGGGTTATCCACCTTATACGTGAATACGGCCGTTTCGCTCATCACATAAAAACCGTGAGCAAAGCCCCCGGGTATAAACAGCTGCCGTTTGTTTTCGCCCGACAGTTCCACGGCGACATACTTCCCGAACGCCGGCGAACCTTTACGGATATCGACCGCTATATCAAAAACTTTTCCGCAAATCACGCGCACAAGTTTTGCCTGGGCGTAAGGAGCCAACTGATAATGAAGTCCGCGCAACACGCCCTGCGCGGAACAGGATTCATTATCCTGCATGAAATGAACCTTACCTATATGCTGTTCAAACTCCGGTTCTTTATATGTTTCCATAAAATAACCCCGCAGGTCGCCGAACACTTTTGGTTCAATGATCCAAACGCCGGGTATTTCCGTTTCCTTATAAATCATAACATTCTTTTATTTCGGGTAGCAAAGAAAGCGTTTTTTAGCGAGACACGCAAAAGAAATCGGCGAAAGGCGCAATCTTTTTTTGAGGCGCTTCCTTATATGTATGTGGGAAAGGGTAGGAAACTTAAATAATTTCATGCATTTCGTTTTTTATTCAAACAAGATTGTTTATCTTTGGCGCATGTTCAACATTAAAATCAAATGAATCATGGCACGTTATCTTGATCCTAAAAATGATTTGATTTTCAGGCGTATCTTCGGCGAGCATCCGCGTTTGCTCGTCAGTTTTCTCAACGCGCTGATGCCCCTGGCGTCCGGCCGCCTTATTGAGAGTGTCGAATACCTGTCGCCCAAACAAGTGCCTGAAACACCTCTGAAGAATAACTCTATTGTCGATGTGAAGTGCATCGACAGTTGCGGGCAGCAATTTATCGTCGAAATGCATGTGTTCTGGAGCGAATTTTTCAACCGCCGTCTGGTGTTCAACGCCTCGAAAGCTTACGTTCGCCAGCTTAACAGGAACGAGAGCTACCGCCTGCTGCAGCCCGTCTACGGCTTGGGCATCATCAATGAAGTCTTCGATCATAAAACCACCGAGTTCTACCACCATTACCAGACGGTGAACCGCAGCAATACGGATGAGGTGATAGAGGGGCTGGAGTTCGTGCTGGTGGAACTGCCCAAGTTCGAGGCCGAGAAGTGGGTCGACCGCAGGATGGCGGTACTGTGGCTCCGTTTCCTGAGCGAAGTGGAAGACCGGACGGAGAACATATCGCCTGACCTGCTGGAGAATGAGGAGATAAAGGAAGCGCTCACGCTGTGCGAAGAAGCCGCCTTCACGAAGGAAGAACTGGAGTGGTATGAACATTACTGGGACTTGGTGCGCACGGAAAAGGGACTGGTAGAAACCGCGAAAGCCGAAGGACTGGCCAAAGGGCTGGAAAGAACCGTTTTAACCGCGTATCAAAACAACTTTTCCATCGAACAGATTCGGATGTTTTCCGGCCTGAACGAAGATGCTATTCTTGAAATCCTGAAACGGAATGACGGCATGAACAATTGAATATTTCAGACATTATGAATTATGCTGAAGACGTTTTTGCCGAATCATACATGTCTGATGGGGACAGGGCTTTAACAATTCGGAATGTTAAATATTTATAACGTGCTGTTATTTTTTTGTTTTTTGCTTGCGGAAAATAAGAAAAACAATGATTCTATGACGAATTGTATGGGTAAATACAATAAAAATAAGTAATTTTGCGAAATGAACGGAAAAGACATATTTTCGATAGCTTTGAGACAAGATTTCACATAAATAGAATAAAAAAGTAAATAAGAAGATACGATAAAATTATGCAACGAAGAAATTTTTTAAAAGCGGCAGGAGCGACGGCATTGGCGGTTGTTGCTGCGGAACAAATGACCGGATGCAGTTCGCCGTCAGCGAAAAGCCCACGACAAAAAACTGCGGTCGACAAGCCAAAAGTCTTTATG
>JAITDQ010000367.1 GCA_031282485.1 Tannerella sp.
GGAGAATCAGGCCTCAGAGAGCATTCCTGACGCACGTCGCGCATCGTTTCGGGCTTCACGCAGAGATGGAAAAAACTCTTCCGGAAAACGTCCATATTGCCTCGGATGACTTGTCGATAGAATCTGAATAATCCGGCAGTTATACGCATTCCATCAATTTTATATTCTGTTTCCGCTCAAATCTCGATAGAACCATATTTTCATTTCCTTATACGCTTACCATTAGTCTCAATGCCGCTTCCGCAGCTATTAGCAATCCGATAGATTTCCGAGAAGGCTATAATTTTTCTCTGTCTATAGCCGATCAGGAGTTGCGTAAACTTGGCAAGGAACTTTTACCCATTTATCTATCTGTACTGTACATGGGTATAAAAGACGGTCAGCTTCATGTTGAACAGAGACGAAATATTAAAAAGGACAAATAACGGTTTGGACGTGTTCAAACATTACATTCCGGGCGGCTGGCGTGTCGGGCGCAATTTCCTGAACCCGCTGTACGAAGACCGGACGGCGTCGTGCAACATCTGGTTTGACCGTCGCGGCGGCTGTTACCGGATGAAGGATTTCGGCAATGACGCTTACAGCGGCGACTGTTTTGATATTGTCGGGAAACTGAAAAATCTGAATTGCAATAATCCGAAGGATTTTATTGAGATTTTGCAGACGGTCAAGCTAATCAACCTGCTCAAAGCGGGGCGAATCGATGAAGTTATCTCGTTACTTATCCGTTACCTATTCTGAATTTCAGATACCATAAAACACTGATTTAGAAAGAAATAACAAGAAAGCATGGTTTTGTTACCAAATCATTACCTATTTTGGAAGGAATCAAAATAAGTAATGAATGTCGCGATAAGGCGCTGACATGTCGCTAATTGGCACAGCAGAGATGCCTCATTTGAGAGAACAGAAAAGTAATTTTGTAACTTGAAAAAATGAGCGCTATAGTTTTTGTTGTTTTTTTGATAAAATGTTGCTATCCGGTTTTGCGGAACCGTGATGAACGGATGCAAATTCCCAAGATTGCGGCTGTAAGTACAATCCAAATCGGCGAAATTCCCCAAATCCAAATCAGTAATGCTGCTGAAAGTGGTATTATTATTGTTCTTGAATTGATGCCGACTGATTGCGCTACGGTGAAAACGGGTACTGCTATCAATGCTACTACTGCCGGACGGATTGCGCGAAAGGCTTTTGCGATGTACGGGTTTTCGCTGTAATGTCTGAAAAATACTGCAATTAGCAGTATTGTAACGAATGAGGGTATTATGGAGCCAAGAGTGGCGACGATACTGCCTTTGTATCCTTTTAACCGGTGACCGGTCATGATTGATATGTTGACTGTGTAAAGTCCCGGCAGGGATTGCGAAACGGCAAGCATATCAATAAAATCCGACTTTGAAATCCACTTTTTGTTTTCTACAATTTCTCTTTCTATCAGCGGCAACATGGCATATCCGCCGCCGATGGTAAATGTTCCGATTTTTGCGAATGCAAGGAATAGTTGTAAGTAAAGCTTCATAAATGTCAGGATGTGTGATAGCTACTTTTTGGTTTTGGTTTTGGTTTTAGTTTTCTTTTCAGGTTTGGGTTCGGGTTTAGTGTCGGGTTTCGTTCCTTTTCTTTTGGGCGTGTCTTCGATTATTTTACCGGCTTCTGCGTATGTCAGCGTTAATGGGTTTTTGTCTTTGGGTATCTTGTAGTTTTTCTTTTTGAATGAGATGTATGGGCCGAAGTGACCGTTTATAATGATCATTGACGGGTCTTCTTCAAAGGTTTTTATCAGTTTTTTTGCTTTTTCTTCAATTATTTTTTTTGCTTCTTCGATATTAATATTGTAAGGGTCGATTCCTTTGGGGATTGATGCAAATGTGCTGCCCATCTTGATATATGGGCCGAAGCGGCCGATTGCGGCTGTTACCGTTTCGCCGTTGATTTCTCCTACTGTGCGCGGCAGGGTGAAGAGTTTGAGCGCTTCTTCAAGTTTGATGCTTTCTATTGATTGTCCTTTGGCGAGGGATGCAAATTGTGGTTTGTCAATGTCTTCCGAAGTGCCGATTTGTGCGTATGGTCCGAAACGGCCGACTTTTACGGTAATCGGTTTTCCGGATTTTGGGTCTGTGCCGATTAAGCGTTCGCCGACTTTCATTTCGGATTGGGATTCCGAAACTGCTGTTACTACCGAATGGAATGCTTCGTAAAATTGTTTCAGAATGTCTGTCCACTCTATTTCGCCATCTGCTATAAGGTCGAATTTTTTCTCTATGTTGGCGGTGAAATTGTAGTCAAGTACTCTGGGAAAATTGGCTATAAGGAAATCGGTTACTACTATGCCTGCATCGGTAGGTATTAGTTTGCTTTTGTCGGCGCCGATGAGTTCTTCTTTTGTTTTTCTGCTGATTGTCCCGTTTTCAAGCGTGAGGATAGCAAATTGCCGCTGTTCGCCTTCTTTGTTGCCTTTGATTACGTAACCGCGCTGCTGTATGGTCGAAATCGTAGGTGCGTAGGTCGATGGACGGCCTATTCCAAGGTCTTCCAGCTTGCGGACAAGGCTTGCTTCCGTGTAGCGGAACGGGTGTTGGGTGAGGCGTTCTGTTGCGGTTGCGGTTGCAAGACTGAGTATTTCCTTCACGTTGACTGCAGGAAGTATTGCTTCCGAGCTTTCGTCCTGAGGTTGTTCGTCGTCGCTGTCTTCGCGGTAAACACGCAAGAAACCGTCGAAACGAATGACTTCGCCGTTGGTGACAAATTTCTCCGCTTTGCCGTTGATGCCGATTGTTATAGTTGTACGTTCGGTTTCTGCCTGTGCCATTTGCGATGCAACAGTGCGTCTCCATATCAGCTGGTAGAGTCGCTGTTCCTGTACCGTACCTTTGATTTTGCGGATTGCCATGTATGTTGGTCTGATTGCTTCATGTGCTTCCTGAGCGCCTTTAGTTTTAGTCTGATACTTACGGATATTCAGATAATTTTCTCCAAATTCCTCGGTAATTTCTTTTTTTGCAGCGCTGAGAGCGAGTGGTGAAAGGTTGAGCGAATCGGTACGCATATAAGTGATTTGTCCCGCTTCGTACAGTTTTTGAGCGATCGCCATTGTCCGTGAAACTGAAAACCCGAGTTTCCTCGATGCTTCCTGTTGCAGGGTAGAAGTTGTGAAAGGCGGTGCGGGTGATTTCTTGCCCGGTTTTATTGCTACGTCTTCAACTGTAAACGTTGTATCGGCAATGCTTTCGAGAAATTCCAGCGCTTCCTGTTCTGTTGCAAACCGGCGGTTGAGTTCTGCTTTCAGGCCTGATTTGCCATCGGGAAGCAGAAATTCAGCTGTAACTCTGAAAAATGCTTCGGCGTTGAACCGGTTAATTTCCCGTTCACGTTCAACTATCAGTCTGACGGCAACCGACTGCACGCGCCCTGCAGAAAGCGACGGCATAATCTTTTTCCACAGTATTGGCGAGAGTTCATAACCAACTATACGGTCAAGCACGCGGCGTGCCTGCTGTGCATCAACGAGGTTAATATCTATATTACGTGGATTTTCTATTGCATTCAGTATTGCATTTTTTGTAATCTCATGAAACACTATTCGTTTCGATTTCTTTTTATCCAGACCAAGCACAACCGAAAGGTGCCATGAAATAGCTTCTCCTTCGCGGTCTTCATCGGAAGCGAGCCATACCGTTTCGGCCTCTTTCGCGGCTTTTTTGAGTGTCTTGACTAACGTTTCCTTTTCGGGAGGAATAACATATTCGGGTTTGAAAGTATTTTCAATGTCAACTCCCAGGCCTTTTGCGTTCAAGTTGCGAATATGACCGTAACTCGACATAACTTTATAATCGGAGCCAAGGAATTTTTCGATAGTTTGCGCTTTGGCAGG
>JAITDQ010000371.1 GCA_031282485.1 Tannerella sp.
ACCAACGTGCAAATCGCCGAAGAATTGGGTATCTCCGTCAAGACCGTGGAATACCGCATCACGCAAACCCTGAAAATACTTCGCGTCAAGTTGAAAGACTATCTGTCCTGAAGGTAATGTCTACTTTTTCAATCGGAAGCTACCTGCTGTACCGGGATATTTAACAGGAATCCCAGTTTTTTGATTTTTCCGGCTATATGGCCTGTTCCTATGGCGCAATGATGCGACGGGCCGGCTTTTGACCACTGTTCCATGAACGTTTTTGCCGGGACATCGAATTTATAGCGGCTGTTGGTGTTTCCGATCTGCAAGGTCGGGCCGGCTACGGATTTCCCTTCGGCAAGTAACAGGGAGAAGCCTTCCTTACCTTCCACAACGGAAAGAAGCGTAACCGGGCCTTGTTTGACCGACATCTGGATAGATAATCCTTTGCCGGGTTTCCCGTGATATACGGGAAGGGGTACGAGTTTTACACGTTCTTCCGCCATATTAAAGTGAGCCGGGCCGTCATGACCCAACAGGATGACGTCGTCCGTAAAGTCCATTGCGTAAAATTCGGAGAAAGAGCCTCCGGCGCCGAACTCTGCCATGATTTTCATGGCCTGTACGTTTTTCACCTCACATTCCCCTGCCACGGGCACGCCTTTTCCGGTCAACAACGTGTTACCGGCAATAACGGAAGTCACAATATTCTCATAATCGTTGCCCGCATATCCTTCGTAATAATAGGCCAGGGCGTCGATCCTTCGCGCAGCGACTAATTTATCCAAGGCGACGGACGTACGTGCAGCGCGTTCTATTTCCGTTTCTTCACATTCCGGGATTACATCGAAGGTCGTCGCAAATTCGTCTGTTTTTTGCTGTAATTCTTCTGCGGAAACGCTGTCGCGAAGCGCTTTAAGTTCGCACATTTCAATCATCTCAATATGGGTGCCGAACGTAGCGGACATCCCCGTCAGACCGGTATAAACATCCAGCATACCTCCGTAATAATGTCCCATTATACCCATCCGGCTATGATTTAATGCATGCATAACCCTTGCCGCATCCAGCCACTCCCCTATTTCGCGCCATGTTTCTTCGTCCGCAAGATAGCCCGATACGATATCGTAACGGATGCCGGAGCGGTTAAATACGCATGCGATTTCCGGTACCGAACAGGCCTGGCAATGAGCCAGCCATTCCCCCGTCATATCGCCACGGTCGCTCATGCCGTTCAGTTTTTCATAATCAATAGCGGCGACGGGCTGTATATTAAGGATGATAACAGGCGTTTTCACTTGCTGCGCGACAGGCAAAACCGTCGACGACAACGCATAAGTAGAAATGTAAAGAAATACGATATCAACCTTCTCTTCCGTCAGATAACCGGCTGCCTGCCGGGCTTTATCCGGGTTATCAACCATACCGGCATCGACGACCGTGACATTCATACGCTCCATTCGTTCCTTTATCTGCAGCCGGTAACCTTCCAGGCGCGATAACAAACCTCCAAACTGTGGCCAATACGTGTCCAGGCCTATTCCAAATAATCCTGCTTTCATACAACAAAATATTTACATAATTTCATAATTTACATGCTTATTGTTTTCCGGCGCCCTCCGTTTTTCCGATTTCTAATTGGAAATCTTCCATCAGGCCATAGTCTATCATCTGATATTCCGTGCCGGGGATTGCATCGTTTATGTTTTTCCAGTGCCAGGGGGAGGCCAGGCCGGGCGCGGGTTTCCTGTAATGCGGGCCAAGCAGGTTTTTCAAACTGCCGATGACGTGTACTTCTATCCTGTTCTCGCCTGCTTTTATATAAGGAGTGACATTCAATTGCCACGGATTAGAACTTATGACACCGGCTTTCGTCCCGTTTACATAGACTTCGGCAACCGTACCTGCCCATTTACCCAATTTAACAGTGTAAGCGTCTGAAACATCCGTGATATTATAGGTTTTACCGTATTTAAAATCCCATGAATAGAAAGGCTGTTTTTGTTCTTTCCAGCTTCCGAACGAGAAATTTTCAACCGGAGCGCTGATGCTCCACCCTTTCGGTTCCGGGACAACAGAGAAATTCCCAAGTATATAAACCGGCTCGGTCTCGGCGAAAATACTCATGGGGCTAATACTCAGTTCGACCGTATTACTGCCTTTTTTCACATGATTCCCAATCGGATAAACGCCAAATGATTTATCTAACCACCATTTGCCGGGAACAGGTTCGACCTTTTTCCCGTTTATTTTTACGGTAAACAGTTCCGGGCGTTCGGCAACTAACTGCATTCCCGAATAATCGAACTCATCATTGACCTTGAAATGATAGGCCGCCGCGAATCCGCCGTCCGTGAAATTATCCCGGTCGAGGATGTTACGTTTATATTGAACGGACGTGTTCCACGGATTGCCGTTTGCAAAACCGTGCGCCCGGTAAACGATGTCGGCTGCTTTCGAAAAGTGAACATTTTGATACGCCTGTCCCTTTACGGTTACATCACAAAAATCAATCGTCATCGCATTATCTTTCACCCTTGTAATCGTTGTTTTGCCGGTAGCCTGAACGACATTACCGGAAGACAGAAGCTGTTTTGCCGGATAACTGTTGTTCGCTTTGTATGAACTGTATAAAACTAAGCTCCCGGCAGGTTCCAGCCGGAACGATGCGGTCAACTTGCCCTTCGCGGCGGACGAAGGATATACATGGATTTCGCCATTCTCCGCATCCATTTCAAGCAAGGTCTTCCCCTTTACCGTAAGTTCTCCCGAAGAAGCTTCATCCATTGATGAATTTACAATAAAGACAAGTTCCCCGTCGGCATAAAGGCGGCGATGATGAAACAGATTACCGTTCTGAAAACGGATATCAAAACCTTCCGCCGGAAGGAAATATTTATTTATAATGTCGCGATTTACCTGCTTTTCTTTTATAACGTTTTCCTGAGCGATGAACGAAACAAGATCACTGTTTACGGCGCCATCTATCCGGTTTGGTTCCGAAAAGGTGATCAGGCGTCCTCCCTGTTCAACAAACCGGCGAAGCAGGGCGAACGTCGGACTGTTCAGCGTTTCGTTCAGCGGCGGAATCACAACGACGGAATAGGCCGCTTCGCCGACTGTAAATTTCCCATCCTCCACCTGTCCGTTGTCTTTTATAATATTCTCCGAACCCAGGTCATATTCAACCTGATTCTTCTCCAGCAAAGTGACAAACGATTGAAAGTTTTTCCCAATTTCCATCAGGGCGGGATTGCTTCCCGTATGCGAATAATAACTCCACAACGTGGCATTTGGCTCCAGTACCAGGATGTCATTCCGCTGAAGACCCTTCGTCATCACTAAGGACAGGCGTCCGAAATAATCATTCAGCGCCTTATAATTACCGTACCACGGCGAATGATAGGTGAACACGGGAGGATAATCGTACTTGCGCGCCCCCGTCAGCGTCATGTGCGAGAGGTGCTGGTTCATGAAGTTAACCCCCAACACATATTCCCAGTCGCCCAGGCGTTTGAAATCCTTAAAAGTTTCATCCCAGCCGCCGCCGCCATACGTTTCGCTAAGCGTCCGGCTATATCCCAGCTGGTTCGCCGCGCTGCGGAGTTCCTTTACCGCACGGATGTTGCCGAACTGCGCCTGCGGCGATTCTTCATTAAACTGGTTGAACAGCATATCAATTGCCGGAACCTGGTGCCAAGCATACATGGCCATATTATCAGGCCCGTCATTCATTTGCGGCCACCCGTGCTCCCAGTAATGCCCCGTCCATTTCAGGTTATGGGCTTCGGTATATTGATACCAGGGTTTAGACCAGCGGTCGACAAACATTTGCAGTAACGTTTCCATATAATTATGCCGCACCTGTTTCCACTCTCCTGTTTCCTCGCTTAGCAGCGGCAACAGCGGTTTCAGGTCGTATCCCCAGCGCTGCCGGAACACGTCGAACAAATCAGGCGTCCAGCGAAGTCCGCCCGAAGTGACAATATTCGGTTCGTCCGTAAACACGCCGGGAACAGTTTTGCCAAATTCATTTCCGATCGTTTTTTCATAACCTTTCATCGTCACTTCGATAAACTTTTCCGTCACGCCGGAAGCCAGCAAATCGACATACGAATAGCCGCCATACCAGTCCGACTTCCCGTAATATGTTTTCTTATAGAGATAATATTCCCCTTTTATATCCTTGTATTCGCCGGCGGACGAAGTAATATCCTTCCATGAATCGCCTTCTTTTTTCAAACATACGTAATATGCATCCGTATTAGCGGGAATCACATCCGTTTTCTCGAGAGCAAGCCCCTGCCCCCGGTTATAGGACTCGGGCATTTCCTCCGGCACATGTCCTCCGGCAAAACCGCTCGGATACGAGTTTTCATCATATATCCACACTTCCAGCCCCATCTCTTTTCCTTTCCTGACGGTATATTCATACATTTTAAACCAGTCGTCGGAAAGATATTCCGTAATCATTCCCGGCCGCGGATGCACGAATAATCCGCCGAAACCGGCGTCTTTCAACTCGCCAAGCATACGGTCGAGTTCCGTTTCCGTCACTTTCCCGTTCCATACCCACAGGGGTTTACTGCGATACTCCGAAGGAGGATCCGCAAAAAACGGCGCTATTGATTGAAAATCATCTTCAATCGTACTGTTCACATTTTGAGGCTGACATCCTGAGAATGTCACCAATATTGCAGACAAGAAAAGCATGCAATAATTTCGCTGTTGTTTCTTCATGAATAAATATTTATTAGCAATGTATTCCGGGGGTCAAA
>JAITDQ010000381.1 GCA_031282485.1 Tannerella sp.
TTTACCCCGGCAGCGTGTACACCCTCAAAATCGTTACGCGCTACACCAGCGGACAGGTGATGCTCAAGCAACCCCGTACCATCGTGTACGAGTTACCCTTAACGGCAGTAACGCCACAACCGTAATGCGACGGGAATCACAAAGGCATTGCGACGGGAATCACAAAGGCGTTGCGACGGGAATCACAAAGGCGTTGTGGCGGGAATCAAAGAGGCGTTGTGACGGGAATCACAATGGCATGACGCAACCTGATGCAGACATATATAATAAGGATAAATAAAATTGTATGAACAGATTTAGAACAGCATTTTTTTGGATAGTGATTTATATCGGTTTCTCCCTGTCCGCTCGCGGACAGGGCATAGAAGGGAAGGTTATTTCGTGCAGCGACAGCCAGCCGCTTGCGGGAGTGTCTGTGTGGATTGAAGGAACCGCTACAGGCGCCGTCACCGACGGTGACGGGCGGTATTCGTTCCCGACGCTTAAGCCGCAACGCTACACGCTGGCGTTCTCCCATACGGGAATGAAAAGCGAAACAAGGACGGTGAACCTCGCCGACGGAAAACGTGAAAATATTGACATATGTCTGGAAGAGGATGCCGTGACGCTCAACGAGGTGCTGATCACCGGCAAGTCGGCCACACGGAAGATTAACGAACTCGCTTACAACGTGGTGGCGGTAGAGGTGAAACAGTTGTACAATACGACGATGGACCTGAGCCATGCGCTCGACCGCGTGTCCGGCGTGCGGATTCGCGAGAGCGGCGGCGTAGGGTCGGGATTCAACTTCTCGCTGAACGGCTTCACCGGCCGGCAGGTGAAGTTTTTTATCGACGGCATCCCGATGGAGAACTTCGGCTCGTCCTTCCAGATCAACAATATCCCCATCAATCTGGCGGAACGCATCGAAGTGTACAAGGGGGTGGTGCCCATCTCTTTCGGGGCCGACGCGCTGGGAGGGGCGGTGAACATCGTTACCGGCAGCCGGCAGAACAGTTACCTTGATGCGTCATATTCCTTCGGCTCGTTCAACACGCACAAGTCGTGCATCAACGCCGGATACGTTGCCGCAAACGGATTTACCGTGCAACTGAATCTTTTCCAGAACTATTCCGACAACGACTATTACGTGGACGTGGACGTGGCCGACCTGTCCACCGGACTGTACGAGAACCGCCGCGTGAAGCGTTTCCATGACAACTACCACAACGAAACGCTCATTGCCAATGTGGGCGTGACGGGTAAGAAATACGCCGACAAACTGCTGGTGGGCGTTACGCTGGGACAAAACAAAGCCGACATACAGACGGCAGCCCGTATGGATCGCGTCTTCGGGGCAAGATTCAGGCAGGGAAACATCATCATGCCTTCCGTGCGCTACTCCAAGAAAGACCTTTTCGCAAAAGGGCTGGATGTGAACGTCACCGGAAACTACAACCTCGGATTCGAACAGACGGTGGATACCGTCGCCCGTCAGTACAACTGGCTGGGCGAATTTAGGGAAAAACCGTCGCCGGGAAGCGAACTGAGCCGCACCCTGTACAAATACAACAACCACAACGGACTGCTGACCGCCAACATCGCATACAAAATCAACGAACGGCACTCCGTCATGCTCAACGACGTATTCAACGTCTTCGACCGCACCGGAAGCGACGAACTCTATCCCGACAACGAAGCGGACAAACAGCCGCGGAAAACAACTAAAAACGTGACGGGGCTGGGCTACCGGTTCGACTACAGCGAACGCTGGAACATGTCGGTCTTTGTTAAACACTTCACGCAGACCACCTCCTCGTTCGTCCAGACAACGGGTTCCGGCGGATGGGGAACGTATGCGTATGAGGAATTTAAGAATACTTTCAGCGCAACGGGATACGGACTGGCAAGCACATACTTTATCTTCGACAACTTTCAGGCAAAACTGTCGTACGAGAAAAGTTTCAGGCTTCCGGAAAACGAAGAAATCTTCGGCGACGCCAACACCCTGCTGGGCAATCTCGACCTGCACCCCGAAAGCAGCGACAATGTGAATGTCGGGCTGAACTTCACCACCACCGTTGACAGGCATCACGGACTGATCTTCGACGGCAACCTGATCATCCGGAACGCCGTCGATTACATCCGCCCGCAGCAAAACGCCAACGGAACGCATCAGGTGATGACCAACCAGCGCGACGTCATCAACATCGGCTACAACGGAGAGGTGAGGTACTCGTACAAACGCCTCCTGACGGCCGGCGTCAACCTGACGTACCAGAATCTCCGCAACAACACCCGCTACGAGGAAGGCTCCACAAGGGAAAGCACCGTGTACCGCGACCGCATCCCCAACATGCCCTACCTTTTCGGCAACGGCGACATCAACCTCTTCTTCCCCGGCGTGGGAGGCAGGGACAACAACCTGAGCATCGGATACAACCTGCTGTTCGTGTACGAATACTACCTGCGATGGCCAAGTCAGGGAACGTCCGGCAGCAAATACACTATTCCCACGCAGTTGTCACAGGACATCAATATCACCTACGCCATCAAAAAAGGCAGGTACAACATCTCGGCGGAGTGCAGGAACATCACGGACGCCAACCTGTACGACAACTTCAGCCTTCAAAAGCCGGGAAGAAGTTTCTCCGTCAAGTTCAGGTATTTCATCAGCAGTAAATAGTTTTTTTTAATCAATTATAATCACAAATAAATAAAAAGTAATATGTTAAATTTAAGTATCAAAAAGTTAGTATTCGCAACATGTGTTGCATCTCTGTTCGCTTCGTGCGACAAGAAAAACGACGCGCCCGAACCGGAAACGGAGGGCAATTTTCAGTATGTTATAGTGGCGACGCCCGAAGGCAGTACTTCCGAAGGCGCCGACTATCTGCTGCAGACAGGCAGCCTGACGGAAGGCAGCATTACCACCGTGGGCGCAGGTCTGGAACAGGATGGATACCGCTATTTTGTGTTCCACAAAAACAAGGCATTCAGCCTCCTTTACGGACAGGGCAACCCCGGCGCCGTTACCACCTATGCGCTGGATGAAAATGGCGTGTTGAAGTACTTTTCCAACCTGCAGACGGAAACCGTTCAGGTCTTCGGCACGTACGGCGACGAACTGATTCTGATGAAATGTCCGCGTCAGGGCGACGCCAACGCCGGAATCTACCGCGTGGACGCTGTTAATCCGCAGATACTCTCCACCAGTTACGTGGATGTGGTACAACTGGCCGGCAACGGTGAAAGAGCGCATTTCAGCGGCGTTTTTCAGGTGGACAACAAGATTTATGCTCCCTATTTCTGTGTCAAGGGAGTTGCCGGTCAGGTATTCCATTCCGATTATACGGACAGTACGTGGGTAGCCGTATTTTCCTACCCCGACATGAATCTGGAAAAAGTCATCAAAGACGACAGAACCTCGTATATCGGTTATTATTTCGCACAAAGAGGCCTGACGCAGGTTGAGGATGGCGACGTGTACGCCTTTTCGACGGCAACAACCGGCGATGCGGCGTCGGGCGTGGTGGCATCCACCAAACCGTCGGCTGCCGTCCGCATCAAAAAGGGAACATCCGAGTTCGACAGGAATTATTTCTTCAACATACAGGAAAAGTCGGGAGGCTATCACCTCGACAGAGCCTTTTACCTGAGCGGCACAAAATTCCTGCTGACCATGTACCCCGACAAAACAGTCGCGCCGATATACGGCTCGAACACCCTCAAGTTCGCCATCGTGGATGTGGTTGCACAGTCGTTCACCTGGGTTACCGGAATGCCGGAGCCAGAGCAACTGGTACACGTGTCGCGGCTGCCTTATGTGGAGGAAGACGGGACAAGCGTCGCCTTCGGCATCACCGTTGCGGACGAATATCCTCACGTCTATACAATCGACGTGGCTACCGCCAAAGCGACCAAAGGACTGGAAGTCATCTCCGGATGTATCACCTCTATCGGCAAACTGACTTTTTAACCTGACAGCGGACAGTGGACAGTGTCCACTGCCCGTTTTTTTCAGTATGACTGCAAAAAGAGTAATTCGTAAAATCCACCTGTGTCTCGGAATGGTCTCCGGCGGCATTGTGAGCGTTATCTGTCTGACAGGCGCCGTATGGGCGCTGCACATACACGGATGGGTTGGCAGCGGCGATCCGCTGATACCGGCTCAAGACCCCTCGCTGCTGCTGCGTCCGTCGGCGATAGCGGCGATGGCGAAAGACAGTCTGGACGGCCGTTTACCGTCATATATCACCTATACGAAAGACCGACCGGCGTGGGCAGGCATTTACGGAAGGGGTGAACGGACGGTGGTGATGATAGACCCGTATTCGGGAGAACCGCTTAAACGGACAAGTTTCAGCATGAACAACGCCGGCGGACAGCCATTCGACTTCTGGATGTTCATCCGGCGGGGGCATCAGTCGCTGTGGCTGCCTCGCGCCATTGGACGTCCCCTGATCAACTACAGCACGCTGACGTTTATCGTCGTATTGATTTCGGGGATTGTCCTGTGGATACCGAAAACGAAAAAGGCGACGCGACGCCGTCTATGGTTCAAATGGAAAAGAAACATGGGAGTCAAGCGGAAAATCTTCGACTTCCACGCCATAGCGGGCATCTATGCCTCCATCTTTCTCCTGCTGATGGGACTGACGGGCATGGTGTGGGGACTGGACTGGTATGCAAAATTCCTGTACCTGATAGCGGGCGAGGGTAAAAACGTGCCGGCAAATACGGAAAAATCCGACCCTGCCGGCGCCCACTCTGCCATCGACCCGATGCTTGCAACGGACAGCGTGTTCGAAATCATACTGCGTCGCTATCCCGATGCTGCGTCGTTCTACATCAACTGTCCCGATACCGCCGACCCTGCGTCGGTTATCAGGGCAACCGTCTATCCCGACAGGAATGTTTACTATAATCGCGATGTTTGCGTTTTCGACAGGTATTCCCTGCAGGAAATCGAACCGGCTGGGATATACAGCGGCAGGTACCGGGACGCGAACTTTCCCGCCCGCCTGCTTCGCTCCATTTACGACCTGCATACAGGCGCTTTCTGGGGTCTGCCCGGAAAGATACTGTACATCGTTGCCGCCCTGACAGGCGCCACGTTCCCGTTTACAGGCCTGTACATGTGGCGTAAACGACGAAAAAGGAAAGTTACCGTTACCTGATGGGCATATTTATTGTGTTCATGGTAAATGGAAATCCTTGGGGAAATCTTTTCGCAAATGAACGCAGATGAAATGCAGGCAGTAATGTTTGAAATTTTTGAAGTCGCCAAAGTGATACAGTAGTAAAATTGTGATGATTTCACTCCCGGACATATCGCAGGGGCGATTACGGTGGCGCATGCCATTCTCCGGTAATTTTTGGAGTTTTTTTACTTCTTCGTTGAATTTCTTGCAAAATTCGTCCGTAATGCAGAAAATTTCAGTAATTTTGTCGTTGGTAAGCATAATTGAAAATCTTATTTTATCTTATTGATTGTCAACTGTAAAGATACCAATAAATTTTCAATTATGCACCTTTTTTTGGAACTTTTCTTATCCAAAACTTAGGTTACTAGATTATTTTGAGTATCCAGTAATTTGTTCTAATTTTTGCAAAGTAATAAGAATTGATCCTAAAAAGATTGATCCATTTTGGTTCTATTTATACTGGAATCAATCTTATTTTGAAGGAATAACAACAAAGTATGAAAATCAACCAAGTGGAATTAAAAATTTTCAATTGGATGAATATATTACTAGTGAGCTAATTCAGATTCCTCCACAAGTGGTACGAGAAATCTATATAAATCCTTTGCGGTCGATTTTCTATTTGAAAAACAAATTATCATTCTTGAATTATCATTTGTTGAATACAATTAATCGGTCTTTTGAGAACCTTTATTATAAATTTGAGAACGAATAAAACAAATTCGCACGCTCACTTCGCTTCGCGATACTTTATTGCCTAAGTTAATGAGCGGGGAGGTAAGAGTAGAAATATAAAAACAAAAAAAATATGCTATGAGTGACATTTCTGAAAAATATAAATTAAAAATAAAAAAATATCTTGAGTTAGAAAATGTTAGCGTGCTTGCTGGCGCAGGAACAAGTTTTCATTTGGGAGCACCAGTAATAAGAACAATTCCTGATGAATTGAAAGCGCAATGTACGGCGGAGATCTCTAAATATTTTGGAAAAGGAACTGATCCTTCTTATGAAGATTTGTTTAATTGCTTGCTGGCGGATAGATATATTAGCGAAAAGAAGGGAGTTCATGTTTGCGATATAAATAAGTCCATTGCAAAAATGCAAAGCTGGCTTTTTGAAAATTGCAATACGCAAAAAACAGAAATCCATGACCTATATAAGAATAATGATAAATTAAAGAATAATCGCTACCATTATCATGAAGCATTTATCAAAAAGTTATTGCAACGTCCTAATAATTTGAAGCGAGCAAATCTTTTCACCACTAATTATGATATGGCTTTCGATTATGCGCTTGATAATTTGGGAGTTCATTATATAAATGGATTCATGGGAGTTCACAATCGTTGTTTTAGACCGGAAGTTTATGATTACGATTTATATTATCCGGGACAAAGCATTACGGGAAAGGTTCATAGAGCAGAAAAAGTTTTACGTTATTACAAAATTCACGGATCGCTATCATGGCTATCAACTACTCCGTCCGTTTCTAATACTTATGGAATAAAGGAAATTCCATTAAATGATGAATTCAAACTGGATGAAAATAACGAAATTATGATTTATCCATGTGTTAGCAAAAAATCATTTACTTTAGACTTGCCTTATTCCGAACTGTTTCGTCAATTTTCGCAGGCAATAAATCAACCACAATCAGTGCTTTTCTGTATTGGATATTCGTTTTATGACGAACATATTAATGATATTATTAGGCAAGCGTTATCAATCCCATCGTTCACCCTAATAATTGCAAATTTCTCAACTAAAAACAATCTTGAAATTGAAAAGCTGAAAGCACTTGAAGATAAACGCATAATCACATTAGAGCAGGAAAATTCAGATTTATCAACTTTTGTTGGATTCGTTGAAAATGTAATGCCTGATTTATATGAGGAAGAAGAGGCCGAATTTATAGCGGAAACAATGAATAAACTATATCAGCCAAAAGATGACGACACGAAAAACGAGGAAATGAGATTGACAGAAATAACAACTAATATAGGAGATACTGATGATGAGCCAGAATAAAACAATAGGAAGAGTATTGTCAGTTGATAATTTTCGGGTATTTATAAAGATTGAAGAGCATTTAAGAGGAGCTTATAAGAGCGGATTTCATGATATTTATGAAATTGCCTGTATTAATTCTTATTTGATAATACCCGTTGGAGCTGATAGAGTTGTGGCATTGATAACCCGCGTTACAATGAAAGAAGAAATAGAATTCGATAAAAACACTACGAGTATTTCTCTACCAACTTCTGCTCGATACATATCTGCGACTATGCTTGGAACTATTGCTAAAAAAGGCAATGAAGAGAAATTTATTCAAGGTGTTTATAATTTTCCCACATTAGATAATCCTGTTTGGTATGTAACAGAAAAAGATTTAAGACATATATTTGATGATAA
>JAITDQ010000133.1 GCA_031282485.1 Tannerella sp.
CGACAAAAATTGTAGGCATATTTATAATTTATTGTCGCAAAGATAGGATATAATTTTATAGCCTGCAAACGTTTTATTAAACACCAAAATGCTTTCCGGCAACGAAAAACTCTGCGGAAAGGCTGAAAGTACTGCGTTTAATAATAATTATAACCTTTAGTTCCCTTCTTTCATATATTCCGAGGGGGATTTGCCGTATTGTTTCTGGAATATTGTTGAGAAATATGCGGGCGACGAGAAACCGACGAGGTAGGCTATTTCGCCGATTCTTTTTTCGCCGGTTTGTAGCAGCCGGACGGCTTTTTTCAGGCGTGCCGTGCGGATAAAGTCTACCGGCGACAGGCCGGATATCCCTTTTACTTTACGGTACAGACTCGAATTGCTCATGTTCATCTCGCCGGCAATCATTTCTATGTTCAGGTCTTCGTCCGTCAGGTGTGCTTCGATATATGCGTTCAGTTTGTTGATAAAGATATCGTCGAGAGGGGTCGAGGCTAACGATTGTGGCGGGATGGATGGTTTTTCCTGATAGGATTTGCGTAATAATTCCCGGCTTTTCAACAGGTTTTCGATCTGCGCATGAAGATGTTCCGGCGAGAACGGTTTCTCCATGTATGCGTCCGCCCCCCGGTTAAGACCTTTCAGGCGCGATTGCAGGTTATGTTGCGCCGTCAGGATGATAAGCGGGATGTGGCTGAACCGCATATCGTTTTTCAGCGTATTGCACAGCTCAAAACCGTCCATCACCGGCATCATGACGTCGCTGATTATCAGGTGTACCATATTCCCGTTCAGGACGTCCAGCGCCTCTTTTCCGTTGGCGGCTTCAAACACTTCGTAACAGGGGCGTACCTCTTCCGAAATGAACTTGCGCATATCGGGCTGGTCTTCGACGATTAACAGCGCCGGCCTGTCCGGCGATTCCGGTTCCGGCATCGAAACGTTCGTTTCCGACGGCGCATCTTCCGGCGCATCGTTGAGGTCGAAATTGTAATCTTTCTGTCTTACCGGCAGAGAGAGGATAAACCGGTTCAGTCCGTCGTCGGTGGCCTTGTAGACGAGGCTTCCGTTATGAAAACCGGCCAGCGTGCGCGAAAGGGACAGTCCGATGCCGCTGCCCTGCATGTTTTCCGTTTCCTTCACGCGGTAGAAGGGCAGGAAGACGTGTTCGCGCTCATCAGGCGGTATCAGCAGTCCGTTGTTGGTGACCATGATTTGAAAATTTCCGTCCGGGCTGCTGCTCGCAACCATTTCCATGTGGATGTAATCGTCCGAATATTTAAGGGCGTTCGACAGGAGGTTCGTTATAATTTTCGTGAAGGCGTCACGGTCGATATATGCGAACACGTGCTTTTCGGGCAGGTCGGCGGAGAATTTTCTGTTTTCACTCGTGAAGGCGCTCAGGAAAGGAGTGATGATATTGTCGAGAACGACGGAGACGTTTGTTTTAACGAAGTTTAGCCGGAATCCGCGGCTTTCCGTTTTCCTGAAATCAAGCAGCTGGTTGCTGAGGTCTAACAGGCGCTGCGTGTTTTTGGCAATCACTTTCAGGTTTTGCTTCGTATTATCCGTGCCGTCGCCCGAGTTGATAATCTTTTCGAGGGGGGCTTTAATCAAAGTCAGTGGCGTGCGTATCTCGTGGGTGATGAACGTGAAAAACTGTATTTTGGCATTAAACAGTTCCTTTTCCTTTTCTACTTCGAAAAGTTCTCTGTTCCGCCGGGCATTTTCCATGAACGAGCGTTTTTTATATCTGTAAAAAACCGTTGCCAGGGCGGAAAGCGCAAATATGTAAAATACAATCGCCCATTTCGTTGCCCAGAAAGGAGGCATGATGACGATGTGCATGCGTTGCTCATTGTTTTGCCATGCGCCGCTGCTGTTTGTCGAGCGAACCTTGAACGTGTAGTCGCCCGGAGACAGGCTCGCAAACGTGACTTCCTTGTTCGTTCCCATATAAACCCAGTCCTTGTCGCTTCCTTCGAGCATGTATTGATATTTCACGGCGTCGGGCGAGGTGTAACTCAGGGCGATATACGAAACGGTGAACATCGCCGAATGATGCGGCAGCTTGAGTTCATAAGGCTTTTCGCCGGTGTGGAGGTATTTGTCCTTCCGCGGATTGTCAGGCACCTGTACCCGCGTTATGTAAAGCGAGGGTACATGCATGTCTTTTGTAAATGTTCCCGGATTGTAGGATATCATCCCGTTTACCGTTCCCATGTAGATTGTGCCGCTGTTGTCCCGGTATGAAGATGAAAAGTTAAACTGCGTCTCATGAAGGCCGTCGGTGTACGAATATGTATGCATCACGTATGTGTCGGGGTTGAATTTCACTAATCCGTTTGATGTGGAAATCCAGAACATGCCGTCTTCGTCTTCCACGATCCGGTACAGCATATTGACCGGCAGGCCGTCTTTTGCCGTTATCCGGTTAAACGAATCCGTGTTCCTGTTGTAGAGGGAGAGGCCGTAGTATGTGGTGACCCAGATACGGCCTTTGGAATCTTCAAATACGGAGGTGATGTTGGACGTGGCAAGCCCGCCGTTGCCGTCGGCGTCCCGGGATGCGGCGTAACGTGTGAGGAGGCCTTCCCTGCGGGAGCTGTCGGGAGTTGTGTGCGGGGGGATGTATTTGTACAGTCCGTTGTTTGTCGATGCCCAGAGGGTTCCTTCCCGGTCTTCCAGAATCTGCCTGACCATTCCGCCGGCGCCGTTCAACACGGAAAAGACGCTCGTTTTTTCATCGTAAACAACAACGCCGACGGACGTTCCGACAAACAGTTCCCCGCGCCGTGTCCTGCAAAAACACAGTACGAAGTTCGAAGAAAGCCCGCCGTTTGTGTTCGTTTTATTGTAATTTCTCAGAATCTTTCCCGTCGGGATATGGAGCAGGTCTATGCCCTGATTGAAATATCCTATCCACAACGTATCGCCCGACGCCAGCAAGCCGTGAACATTCGTCCCGCCAAGCCGGCATCCGGCGTTAAGCAGCGAATAATGGAGCACGCTGTTCGTTCGCGGATTGAAAAGGTTTATCCCGTTATCTTCCGTGCCCAGCCACAGATTGCCGTATTTGTCGGGACATATTTCGCGGACGGTATTGCCGAGCATCCCGGGATGCGTTTTCCCGCCGATATAGCTGGTGAACTGGTTGTGGTTCTTGGGGAGGTAATTGACGCCTCCGAAAAAAGAACTTACCCAGATGCCTCCTTCGCGGTCTTTCATGATTGAATAAACGGCATTGTCGGCTATCGCATAATCGTTTACCAGCGATTTGCGGAGGTTCGTCAGCGACTTGTCGATTAAATTGTAGATGAAAATGCCCGATTCGGAAGCAATCCAATAGATGTTCGTCCCGACCTGCGTTATCGAACGCACATGGATGTCGGGTATAATCGTTGTGGTTTGGCGGGTGTTCCGGTTGTAAAACAGCAGACCGTCAATGTCCGTGCCGACGAAGAAACCGCCCTGCGGCACTTCCAGTAAGGAAGAGATGACGTTCAGTTTATTTTTTACATGGTCGGCGAACGAGACGATTTTATTGAACTTATCCAGCTCGGGATTGTAGCTGAACAGCGACAGGGCGTCGGCAAACACGGGTTCGCCCTTTTCCGTCACCGTCACCGCCACGGAAAACAGGCCGTAATCGCCGGAATCGTACAGGCTCGACGACTTTGTCACGGGATTATATTTCATGATACTGAAATAGTCGCGGAACCAGAGATTGCCCTCGCCGTCTTCACGCACATGTTCCGCGAAAAAGACCGGCGACTGTGCGTCCAGCCTGAACGGGCGGAACGCGTCCGCCTCGTAATCGTAAACACACACGCCGCCTAACGTACAAACCCATATCCGGCCTGCGGAATCTTCAAAAAGGCTGATGATGCGGTCGTTCGGAAGCGTTCCGCCATGTTCCGTCCGGTCGTCGTAGCGGAAAACCCGGAACGAATAACCGTCGAAACGGTTCAGCCCGTCGTCCGTGCCGAACCATATAAAACCGCGTTTGTCCTGCAGCGAGCAGTACACCGTATTGTGCGACAGTCCGTCCCGGTTGGTATAGTGCCGGAAATAATAATTATCCGCCGTATCCGCACCGTAAACGGCACAGATAAAAAAAACAGACGCCACCGCGCCGCGCCATAAAAAAGTAAATCTTTTCCGCTTCATAATGAAATTTGTCATGACAATCAGTGTGCAAATATAAAACAAAATAATGGTTAACCTCAATCATTAATCATTAACCATTAACCACTAATTATCTTTTTGATTGAATCGTGAAAGATTTTGAATGAATATTGAAAGACTTTTTTCAATGATAAAGGTTAACTTTGCACGGAAAATTTATTTTACCATACGACGGAAATGAACTCAACAATATATGCT
>JAITDQ010000146.1 GCA_031282485.1 Tannerella sp.
ACGAGTCTGTTCAGGACTTCCCTGATTTTTTCGAATGTAGTGATGCGTGTGGGGACGAGCGGGAGGCGCAGCTTGTTTTCGATGAATCCCATCATGTTGAGCATGCTTTTTACGCCGGCGGGATTGCCGTCTACAAACAGCAGTTCAAACAGTTCGGCGAAACGGGAATGGATGATGCGTGCATTTTGATAGTCTCCGTGAAGCGCCAGTCTGACCATGCGGCTAAATTCTTTCGGGAAGGCGTTGCCTATGACGGAGATGACGCCTACGGCGCCTAACGCTATCAGCGGGAACGTGATGCCGTCGTCGCCGGAGATGACTTGAAATTCGGACGGTTTGTTCTTTATGATGTCATCCATTTGCGCGATATTGCCGGAGGCTTCCTTTATTGCGGTAATATGATCGAACTCGCGTGCCAGCCGGAGCGTCGTCGCGGCAGTCATATTCGTCCCGGTACGTCCCGGTACGTTATACAGCACGACCGGGCGCGGCGATGCTTTCGCTATCGCACGGAAATGTTGGTAGATTCCCTCCTGCGAAGGTTTGTTGTAATACGGAACGACGGACAGTATCGCATCTATACCGTTGAAATTGGTATTCTCAATTTGCGATATTACATTCCGCGTACAGTTGCCTCCGATGCCGAGGACGACGGGGATGCGGCGATTTATCCGTTCTATGATGATACGGACGATCTCCTTTTTTTCGTCTTCGGACAATGAAGGTGTTTCGGCAGTCGTGCCGAGCGCAACGATATAATCCGTTCCGTTTTCCATGAGGTGATCAATCATTCTGATTAACGCCTCATAATCTACGTTTTCATCTTCTTTGAATGGTGTTATCAGGGCAACGCCCATTCCGTGTAAGTCTATGCTTGCCATAGTAAACTGTTTGTTTTCGGACGGCAAAGATAATGCATGTCGTGAAAAATGCAAAATAAGCCGGTTTATTTTTTGGATGTAACGGATTGCAGGTAGCTTAGCAGCTGGTCGAAATGATACTGGAAATCGTTTTTATCGGCCGGCGGGATGATGGAGAAGTCGTACCGGGAGTTCTCCGAGCGCTTGATGCCGGCTTTGAATGTCGACGGATGTTGCAGGACGAGGTAATACATGGCCGGGGACGGCTCTCCGGACAAGTCGAGGATCAGGTCTGCGGGCAGGCAGTTGAACTGTTTTTGGATGGTTTTGTCGGGGAAGCCCCAAATGTTTACATCTTTGTCGGCGCGCAGCAGCAGGTAATTCGAATACCACGTCGGGACGTCTTTTGCGGTGGGCGCATAGATAGCCGTGTTGACCGTTTTGTTCATTGATTTGAGTTTCTCCACACAATGGCGTCCTGTGTCCCAGTCTTTGGCGTCGCAGATGAACAGGATGGTTTTCACGTCGTTCAGGCAACGGTACCGATGAGGTCTGCCGGAAGCTTTGAGGACAAGTCGTTGCAGTTCTTTTTTTAAGAAATAATCAGTTAGAATCATTCGTTAATCAGTTTTAAAAATTCCGTTTCGTTAATAATTTTTACGCCGAGTTTCCGGGCTTTTTCCAGTTTTGCCGGTCCCATATTATCTCCGGCGAGGATATAATCGGTTTTGCCGGAAATGGCGCTGCTGTTTTTACCGCCGTGCTGTTCTATTATGGATTTGTATTCGTCGCGCGAGTGGACGGCGAAAGTTCCGCTTATGACGACAGTCAGGTCTTTGAGCCGGTCGGAGCGTGACGTTTGTACCTTTTCGCTTGCCTGCATCTGCAGGCCGCAGTCTTTCAGGCGGTTTACGAGCGTTCTGTTCCGTTCGTCCGCAAAATAGGCGGCAACGCTTTGGGCGATGCGTTCTCCTATTTCGTCGACGGCTGTCAGTTCTTCCACCGATGCTTTTTCGAGATTGTCAATGGAAAGGAACGAGAATGTCAGCCGTTTGGCCACCGTTTCTCCCACGTACCGTATGCCCAGCGCGTAGAGTACGCGTTCAAAAGGCGCTTTTTTCGATTCTTCGAGGCTTTCGAGCAGGTTACGCGCACTTTTTTCCGCCCACCGTTCGAGGCGCATCAGGTCGGCGAACCGTATCGCATACAGGTCGGCCGTATTACGGACGTATCCGGCGTTGTACAGGTCTTCGACCGTTTCGTGGCCCATATTTATGTTCATCGCACGCCGCGTTACGAAATGTTCAATCTTGCCTTTTATCTGCGGGGCGCATCCCCATACGTTCGGGCAGTAGTGTCCGGCTTCGCCTCTCTCGCGGACGAGCGCTGTTCCACATTCGGGGCAGTGGGTGACGAATGTTACCCGTTCGCCTGCGGCGGGCGTGGTGCGTGCATCCGTGTTTACGCCTACGATTTTCGGTATGATTTCGCCGCCTTTTTCGACATATACGCGGTCGCCGATATGAAGGTCGAGTTCGGCGATTATATCGGCGTTATGCAGCGAGGCGCGTTTGACGACCGTGCCGGCAAGCTGTACGGGTTCCAGGTTTGCGACGGGAGTGATTATCCCCGTGCGTCCGACCTGGTATGATACGGAGTTGAGGCGTGTTTCGGCTCTTTCCGCCTGAAATTTGTAGGAGATTGCCCACCGGGGACTTTTTGCGGTGAAGCCCAGGGAACGCTGCTGCGACAGGGAGTTTACCTTAAAGACAATGCCGTCGGTAGCGACCGGCAGACGTTTCCGTTCCGTGTCCCAGTAATTGATGTAATCCAGCAGTTCCTGCATGTTTTTGCATACGCGCATCACGTTCGGGATTTTGAATCCCCACGAGCGTGCGGCTTCGAGGTTGCCGTAGTGCGTGTCCGACGGCAGCGATTCGCCTAACAGGTAATAAAGGTACGCATCTAAGCGCCGTTCCGCGACGATTGCCGGGTTTTGCTGTTTGAGCGTACCGGATGCGGCGTTGCGGGGATTTGCAAAAAGCGGTTCTTCCTGTTCTTCGCGTTCCCGGTTAAGGCGTTCAAATTCGGCGTGGGGGAGGAGTACTTCGCCGCGTATTTCGAATTTTGCGGGACAGTCGCCGTGCAGTATCAGCGGGATGGAGCGGATGGTTTTTACGTTGGCCGTCACGTCGTCCCCGCGTGTCCCGTCCCCGCGTGTGACGGCGCGCGACAGTCTTCCGTTTTCGTAGATAAGTGAAATGGAAGACCCGTCGTATTTAAGTTCCGCCACAATCTCGAACGGTTCGTTGAGGGCGCGTGCCGTGCGGTTGTAGAAATCGCGTATTTCTTCTTCGGAATAGGTATTTCCGAGGGATAGCATCGGGTATTGGTGTTCGACCTGCTCAAATTCTTTTGACAGGTCGCTACCCACGCGTTGTGTCGGCGACAGCGGGTCGGCGTATTCGGGATACTGTTCTTCGAGCGCCTGCAATTCTTTCATCCTGTCGTCAAATTCCCTGTCGGAAATCGTTGGCGCGGACAGTACATAATAATTATAATTGTGTTGTTCCAGTTCTTCGCGGAGCCGGCTGATTTTTAATACAATCTCGTTCATAGTCCTTTATTTGTGACAGGCAAATGTACATGATTTTTCCCTAAAAAAACATATCTGCGGGCAAAAATGTGGAAAAGGGAGTTGATTTTTTTTGCGGCGCTGTGAAAAAAATTTTTTTTTGAGATGCTGTTAGCCCGGGTGGGATACATTGTTTTTATCTAAGATTTCCATATTTACGGCAACGTTTGATTTTCCCGGATGCGCCGGAAAACGTATTGAAAATCCTCGGAACATCCGAAAATTTTCGGAACGTGTCCGAGAACTTTCATACGTAAAGAACCCCCCGGACATGTTCATGTCCGGAGGGTTCCCGATGCCGTCGTTTCCGGCCTGTTTTCATTTATCGTTTCTGTTTAATCTTACTGCAACGTTCTGCGGCAGTTTGCGAATCAGTACGGCTATGTTCCACGGTTGCACAACAGAGGCCGCGTTCAG
>JAITDQ010000189.1 GCA_031282485.1 Tannerella sp.
ACCCAGTATTCTTTGACGCCGGAAGCTTCATACAGATTGAATTTCTCGTTCAAATCATACTTCTGCGAAGACAGCGACAATATTTCCACGACCATATCGGGCGCTCCCAGACAGCCGCGTTCGTCTAATTTGGATTCATCGCAAACGATGCAGATGTCCGGCTGTACAACCGTATATATTTTGTCATCCGTCACCTCATCCGGTTTCCGGGGCAAACGGACATCGAAAGGCGCGGTAAAGATCTGGCATCGTCCTTTGTTTTTTTCAATATATTTCCTGAAGAAAAAGAATATTTCTCCCGAAATTTTCGCGTGCGTCAATGTCGGCGCCGGCGACATCAGGCGAATGAAACCATCCAGCAATTCACACGCCTGATCATCCATCCATGTCAGATAATCGGCATACGTATAACGTTTCTTTGTATTAAGCGTAAGTTCCATTGTATCATTTTTTTTAATCATTTCGCGCAAAGGTAATGGAAGATTACTGAATATGCAATAAAAAACGCCGTTATATCCCGTTATTTTTCAATTTCGAGCCAATCTCTTTCAGATAACAGATAAAATTCGCTATTAAATTATATCTATAGATAACAATTAAAATATGACGCCATCGAAATCATTTATATATTTTACGGGAACACGCGTAAAACCTTATTTTTTTTTCGGCAAGCGACCGTTATCTTTTAATGAGCGGTTCAGAATGTACAATATCTGTCCGTTGACACTGCGAAATTCATCGGCCGCCCATTTTTCTATCGCTTCCATCGTATCATTGTCAATACGTAAAACAAAACTTTTCGTCTTCCCCTCTTTATTCTCTTTTGCCATAAGAACAATCGTTCTCTATTTTACCTGCTTTCTTCAATACCTCAGACATTCCGTCCGGGTTGTTTGTCCCGATTAAAATTTCGTCTCCGTTTTTCAGCACGATCTGCAAACCGATATTCCCAGACATGTTATATGCTTTTTTCTTCCTGAAACCGTTACCGAATCCACGCCTGTATCCTTTCCCGCTCCCAACTCCGTATCCAAATCCTATCCGGCCTCCCCAGCCGCCATATTCACCAATCGGACTGTATTTCCGGATATATACGCGATCGATTTCTTCCCATGAAAAATATTTTTTCCCGGTTTGAACGGGATGAAACCATACATAAATACCTTCTTTATTAATAACCGTATTCATCGTTACATAGAAGAATAACACGGTGAATATAAATGTAGTTGCCG
Organism: Tannerella sp.; assembly: GCA_031282485.1. GTDB lineage: Bacteria > Bacteroidota > Bacteroidia > Bacteroidales > Tannerellaceae > Tannerella. The sequence goes on from JAITDQ010000189.1 coordinate 1,233, forward strand.
AAACAGCGATTAGTCCCGTATCACTCATCGGATTGTTGCCGAAAGGGCTGCCCATGAACAGTTGCTCGACGCATCCGATAATAAAAATAAGATTTACTCCGGCCATAAGCGCCCATAGCCACCACTGCCTGAAACGTTGTCGTTCATAATAAATCACATTGTCGTCCATAATATATTTCTTTTATGATTAAATAACTTTTGAGATATCTTCACACATTAATTATATAACGTACCGGTATTAATAATCGGCTGGGCATGCTCTTCGCCGCAAAGCACAACAAGCAGATTCGAAACCATGGCCGCCTTCTTCTCGTCGTCCAGCTCGATAATCCCGTCTTCGGAAAGTTTGTCCAAAGCATGTTTCACCATACCGACCGCCCCGTCAACAATCCGCTCACGCGCTGCAATGATCGCATCCGCCTGCTGGCGACGCAACATGACGGCAGCTATTTCAGGTGCATAGGCCAGATAATTGATACGCGCCTCGACGACTTCGATTCCGGCCAGCGCCAACCGTTCATTCAACTGGTTTTCAAGAATATCATTCATTTCTTCCCCGCCGGAACGCAACGTGAGCCGTTCTCTGTCATCGCCCGAATTATCGTAAGCGTACATCCCGGCGACCATACGTAATGCCGCATCGCTCTGAACTTTTACAAAATACTCGTAGGACTTCATTTTCTCATTTACGTTATTACCGGCAGCCGTTTGGATCGTTGTTGTCCGGGAAGCGCTGTCTATATCAAACGAGGCTTTATAGGTATCGACGACTTTCCAGACGATTACCTGTCCGATCATAATCGGATTACCGTTTTTATCGTTTACCTTAATCGGCTCGGCATCCAGATTGCGGGCGCGTAACGTCAGCTTATTCTTTGCATAAAACGGATTAACCCAAAAGAATCCGTTTTCCTTCACCGTCCCTTCATATTTTCCGAAGAAAAGCATCACGCGCGCTTCATTCGGTTCGATCTGCATAAATCCGTAAAAGGATATGATTAAAAAAATAAACAGCAACAAATCCGCAACAATAAATATCCCTAACAGTAAAACGGGTAAGCCCGATAACATCAACTTAATAAAAAGGAAAATTGATGCGAACAGTAAAACGAGATTAAACACTAACGCGGGAATACCCGGCAACTTAACTCCATTGAATTTTTCTTCTTTTGTCTTCATAGCACATATATTTAAAATGATATTATTTTGATATCGCAAAGATATATACATTCTCCGGAAAAAACAAACAAATCGGCCGTGTTTTTTTTGTTAATCTTTCTTATTTTTTTCGGTACCTGTAAAAAGTGTAGCCTATATTTATATATAAAAATCTGGAACGGGTTATATGTGTGGAGTTTACGCCGAAGGAAGAAAACAGATTGTCCGTAAGGTAAACTTTGATGCCGTATATTTGATACAGTCGTTTGCTGTCTTTGTTGCCATGCAGGATGTCATATCCCAAATGGGTAAAAACCGCATATCCGGGCATCGCCAGCTCGCCTCTTAACGACAATCCCACGGAAATACGTTCCGGCATATTGCCTAAATTAACGGTTTCCATATATTTCCCGGTCTTTTCCGAAAGATCGCCACTGAATAACGCCCCGCCTCCTTCGTCATAAAGAACATCCAGGCCGGCTCCCCACTTAAAACGACGCACGTTGTGCAGCATATAACCGTAATTAAATCCCGCAACCTTAAAATGACGTCCGGGGTATTTACCGTTCGGATCGTCTCCGTCCGTGTCAAGACTTATCGTCCGGTCGGTCACAAAAAACGAAATATCGTGAGCTGTCCGCTTCTCAAACAAGGGGGGTTGCAGCTTTTTTCCGTTAATATGGGGTGAAGGTTTTTTCCCGTCAATATGATAAACAAGTTCTACCAACGGCGACACGGAATTAAGTCCGTAATTGGGCGTACGTCGCGCTCCGTTTGAAAAATGAGTGACATTAAATCCAAAATTCAGGTCGAAATTTTCCGACAGCGGTTTTTTATAATATAAATCGCCTGCCACGTGGACATTAACGCTCGATCCCAATGCCTTGAAACCGGGATTATCGAGTGCGTCATAGCTGTTCCATCCGAACGACATGCCCAGATTTACTTCATAATTAAGCGACAGTCCCGAATTAAACGTTTTCAGTGCGGCTCCCTGAAAAAGATATGCGGAAAAGGGATCGCCCATGTCTTTCCGCATGGAATAAAACGGCTTGTAAAAACCGATACCCCAATAAGGCATTCCATAATAACCGTCTTTCCATTTATCGCCGGAAGCGGAACGTCCATATTTAAAGCTCAACGCCGTCACATGCGGCATTACGGTTTTTCCGTTTACGATGTTTGATGTAGGCGTCACAAAACCGTCTGCAATTTGCAGGGAAACGAATACGGGTCTTTTGATTTTTATCGTATCTTCTGCCGATGCCGCTATAAACAGGCACGCAAACATCAGGAAGAGAACGATACTCTTTTTCATACGATATTCAATCTTTATTAATCCTGTTTTCCGGACATGCCCATTTTCGAGGCGAAGGCCAGCGCATACATCTTCATCTGTTTAAGCATCGCGACAAGTCCGTTTGAGCGCATGGGAGAAAGATACTCCCTGAGACCTGTCCGCTCAATAAAATAAAGGTCGGCGTCAAGAATTTCCTCCGGCGTATGACCCGAAAGAATATTTATCAACAAGGAAACGATGCCGTTAACAATGACGGCATCACTCTGTCCCTGAAATAAAATTTTCCCGTCTTCAAAAGCGGCATGCAGCCACACGCGGCTCTGACAGCCTTCAATAAGGTTGTTTTCCGTCTTATATTTATCATCCAGGGGAGATAGTGAATTACCCATTTCAATAAGTAACGCATACTTATCCATCCAGTCATCAAACACTGAAAATTCTTCAATTATCTCATCCTGTTTTTCGTTAATCGTCATTATAAAAGGATTTTAAATTTCTACTGCGTGACAAAGATACAAAAAAGATTGAAAAAATAAAAAAC
>JAITDQ010000030.1 GCA_031282485.1 Tannerella sp.
CGGCACAATCCGGACTGCGCTCCGAGAAACCAATCATCCCAATGCCCGCGCCAGGTCGGCTATCAAATCGTCAGCGTCTTCAAGGCCGACGGACAGGCGGAAAATGCCTTCGCCGGCAAACCGGTTCCACGAATCTTGCTGAGCGGGGGATGTGAATTTGAACGAAGTCTGCAGTAAATCCTCGCTGTGGAGGTAAAAAAGCAATGAACGGTGATGTCCCAGCGATACGGCATAGTGTATTACCTTCAATTTTCCTGCAATCTCCGGCAAACGCTCTTTTCCCTGTTCTGTCTGAAAAGTAATAATGCCGGAGAAATTATTCATTTGCCTCCGCGCCAGTTCATGTTGAGGATGTGACGGCAAGCCGGGATAAATCACCCGTTTGATTTTGGGATGCTGTTCCAGATATGCGGCAATTTTCAACGCATTTTCCTGATGCACGCGCATACGGATAGGGAATGTAGCCAAGCCGCGCAGAATCAGCCAAGCATTGAAGGGACTTAATGTTCCGCCCAAACGGATAGCTGTCTTTTTGCGTAAAAGTTCGAGGTCGCTTTTTCGTCCCAGGATGGCGCCGCCGAGCGCGTCGCCGTGTCCGCCCAGATATTTGGTCAGCGAGTGGACGACAAAATCGGCGCCCAGCAATAACGGTTTGGTGGCCGCCGGAGTGGCAAACGTAGAATCAACGGCCAACTTTGCCCCGGCTTGATGAGCTATATCGGCAACAGCGGCAATATCGGTAATGCGCAGCAAAGGATTGCAGGGCGTTTCGATATATATCAGTTTGGTGTTGGGTTTCAACGCCTTTTTGACAGCGTCTGTGTCCGATGTGTCGACTTTCGTTATTTCAATCCCCAGTCCGGGAATCATCTCGTTGGTTATTTCCGATAAAGCGGCGTAGGCAACATCGGTGACGACGGCATGATCTCCCGCTTTAAGCTGATGAAACAGCAGGGCGGTAATAGCCCCCATGCCACTGGCAAAAGCGACAGCCGTTTCCGCCTCCTCCAGCGCCGCCAGCTTTTCTTCCAGCTGGTGAATGGTCGGATTTCCCCAGCGGGTATAAATCCAGATGTTTCCTTCTTCCATTCCTTCGACGGAAAAACCTGTATCCGTATCCGCAACATAGGTTGTCGACATTACCAGATTGGGCGATGACGCCCCGGTTACCGGATCGGGCAATTCACCGGCATGAATGGCTTTCGTTTGTTCTCCCTTAAAAAATTCTTTGTTATATACCGTACTCATATGCTTATATAAATTAATAAATTAAAAACTGTTCCCGTTGAATCATAAAACGGCCAGTCCGCTGTCGATATCCGATTTCAAATCTTCCGGGTCTTCCAGTCCTGCGGAGATGCGTATAAGATTGTCCTCTATGCCCATTATTTTCTTTATTTCGGCCGGGAATGTGCCGTATATGGTCGATTCCGGGTGAATGACCAGCGTCTTGTTATCAAACAGGTTGGTCGCACGGCGTATAATCTTCAGCGTGTCCATAAACCTGTAACAGGCGTCTTTTGAACTCAGGTTGATCGTGAACATGGCGCCCGGATTACCGGTGAACAGCCGGTCTGAGACTGTTTTGTAGGGAGAGGTGTCAAGCTTCGGATAATTTGCCTTTAACACTTTCGGATGACCGGACAGGTACAGCGCCAGGTCGTAGGCCGTACGCGACATCCGTTCGTAACGCAGTTGCAGCGATTCCATTCCCAGCGATTGCAGGTAAGCCGTATCGGGAGCCATACAGGCGCCCACGTTCCGGGCAATCTCGGAACGCAGCTTGAACATGAACCTGGACATGCCTTTGGGCTTGGGCAGCAGGCCTAATTTCCGGTTGGCTTTCCAGTTACATGCGCCATAATCAATAATTGCGCCGCCGATGCTTGTCGCTCCGGCCGAAATATATTTGGTCGTAGACACGATTTCAATATCCACGCCGGCTTTTTTAGCGTCGAATCCGCACCAGGGTACAATCGTCGAATCTATAATCATCGGAATGTTCTTCGCCTTTAATATCTTTGATATTTCAGGAAGGTTTGCCACTTCCATGTGCGGATTGGTTATGATTTCGGCAAAAAAGGCGCACGTATTCTCATCAATGGCAGAATTGATTTCCTCCATGCTGTTAATATCCACAAAACGCGTCTCCACGCCAAAATCCGACAGTGTGGATTTCAGGAAGGAAAACGTATTTCCGAACAGATGGGGCGAAGATACGATATTACTGCCGGCGTATGCAAGGCAGAAAAATGTATTTGATATGGCCGCCATTCCCGAAGCTAAAGCGATAACGTTTTCGGCTCCCGATGCACTTTTTATCTTTTCTTCAAAATTGGCCACCGTCGGATTCGAAATACGCGAATACGTGTGCAAATCCCTCCTGTGTTGAAAAGCGGCGGCTATCGCCTGTGAATCGGCAAATTCAAAAGCCGCATTCCGGTATACGGGCATATTGATGGCGCCATATACATCTGCCCGGGTGTATCCGGCAGTAATTATTTTTGTCTGGAAAGAGGATGCCGTACATTCACATTCTCCTTCTCCATTGTTTCCCGATGTATTGCTCATTGTCTTATTATTTTTAAAATTTGTTCATTATACTCGCACCGAATCGGGAACCTGTCCCGAAAAGGGCGTAAAGGTAGCAAAAATTCGCAACGGGACAAACTTCCGATAACAGCCTCCGGGCTGAATCTCCCGGTGAGAATATCCCGGTAACGCCTGTATAATATGTTATTCCGAACAAAAATATCAGGTTTAAAACCGAATTTTTCATATTTACTATTTCTTTGTTTATTATCTTTGAAAAACGGATATGGCGATAACCGTACCATACGGTACCCCAAGCCGGAACCGGCTAAAAATAAAATGAAGAGCGCCGCTATCGGCACATTCGGAAAGGAGCAGATAACATGCGGCAAACCGTTGCGTTTGTAACGCGCAGATGATTCTGTTTTTTTGTATTAAAAATTGCTTTCATTGTTTCTGTTATTGACGGTGCAAAGATAATGTGACCCGACAGTTCGTGAAATACCATATTTGTGGTATTTTTATTTTAAAAATGCGGGAAAATTCATTTTTATCAGGTAAATTTGCCGGAATTACAGATATGAACATTAGAATAGCGGTGCTATAACGACTCGTGTGAGTGATCCCGACGATGTTTCTATATCTTTTAATTTATAATTTATTTGCGTATGAAAAAGTTAATTCTATCATCAATCCTCATCTGCACCGGAGCCTGCATGATTGCCGGCCAGACGCGCACCTCGTTTCTCATGGAAAAGAACTGGAGGTTTTCGCGCACCGACGATGCCGGCGCCGTCAGCCCCGGTTTCGACGACAGCAAATGGCAACCGGTCACCGTCCCTCACGACTGGGCTATTTACGGGCCGTTCGACGGCAATGCCGACGTGCAAAGCGTTGCTATCGCACAGGACGGCGAAACGGAAGCTTCGCTCAAAGCCGGACGCACCGGCGGCCTGCCGTTCATAGGTGTCGGCTGGTACCGCATCCGTTTCGACGCGCCCGGCTTCGGCACGGGAAAGAAAGCCTCCATCCTCTTCGACGGCGCCATGAGCAACGCACGCATATACCTGAACGGCCGGGAAATCGGTTTTTGGCCGTACGGTTACAACAGCTTCCATTTTGACGTCACGCCTTACCTGAAAGCGACGGACAACATGCTGGCCGTCCGGCTGGAGAACTTCACCGAATCATCGCGCTGGTATCCGGGCGCAGGCATCTACCGCAACGTGCACGTCATCATCACCGGCGACATGCACATCCCGATATGGGGCACATATCTTACGACGCCGGTCGTCAACAGCGACTACGCCAAAGTAAACCTGAAAACAAAAATTGACTGTTCCGGCCGGTTGCCGCACAACCTGCGCATAGTTACGGAAATACGCGACGAAAGACAAAACGTAGTCGCCCGCGCCGAACACGCAGGACTGGGACGTTTCGACGAAAACACGTTCGAACAAAACCTTGTCGTGGAAAAGCCTGCCCTGTGGTCGCCCGAAACGCCTGACTTATACACGGCCGTATCGAAACTCTATGCCGGCGACGAACTGAAGGACGAATATACGACCCGCTTCGGCATCCGCCGGTTCGAAATCATACCCGACAAAGGCATGTTCCTGAACGGCAAAACGATAAAATTCCGCGGCGTATGCAATCACCACGACCTCGGCCCGCTCGGCGCGGCAATCAACGTGAGCGCCCTGCGCCGTCAACTCGCCCTGCTCAAGGACATGGGATGCAATGCCATACGCACCTCGCACAACATGCCGGCGCCCGAACTGGTCGCACTCTGCGACGAAATGGGCTTCATGATGATGGTCGAAGCCTTCGACGAGTGGCAGTTTGCAAAATGCCGCAACGGCTATAACCTGTATTTCAACGACTGGGCGGAAAAGGATTTGGTAAACATGATACACAATTACCGCAACAGTCCTTCCGTCGTGATGTGGAGCATTGGCAACGAAGTGCCCGGGCAGGAACGTCCCGAAGGCGTGCGGACAGCCCGTTTCCTGCAGGACATTTGTCATCGCGAAGACCCCACCCGCCGGGTCACGATGGGCATCGACCGTGCGGAAGCGGCGATGAAAAGCCATTTTGCTTCGACAATGGACGTCGTGGGCTTCAACTACCGCCTTCAGTTCTATCAGCAGGCATACAGCGAATTAGCCCAGCGGATTGTGTTGGGGAGCGAAACGGCCTCGACCATCAGTTCGCGCGGCGTGTATTATTTCCCCGTTGCGAGGACGAGCCGTCCGTCCCACGACGACGGCCACTGTTCGAGCTACGACGTGGAAGAGCCGGGCTGGTCGAACCTCCCGGACGACGATTTCGTGCAGCACGACGACTATCCGTGGTGCATCGGCGAATTTGTGTGGACAGGCTTCGACTATCTGGGCGAACCGACGCCCTACTACAACCGCTGGCCGAACCACAGTTCGATGTTCGGAATCATCGATTTGGCGGGAATCCCCAAAGATCGTTACTACCTCTACCGCAGCCACTGGAATCCCGATGCGGAAACGCTGCATATCCTCCCCCACTGGACATGGCACGGACGCGAAGGCGAAGTCACTCCCGTATTCGTATATACCAATTATCCGTCTGCCGAGCTGTTCGTCAACGGGAAAAGCCAGGGACGCATCACTAAGGACGAAAGCATGACGGCGGAAAAAACCGACAGTCAGGAAGCCCGCGACCGGATGTTGCGCCAGCGCCGTTACCGCCTGATGTGGATGGACGTGAAATACGAGCCGGGCGTCATCAAGGCAGTGGCCTACGATAGGGACGGCAAGGCTGTCGCCGAAAAGGAAGTGCATACGGCCGGCAAACCGCATCACCTCGAATTGTCGGCCGACCGCACCACGCCGGATGCTGACGGCAAAGACCTGTCGTTTATCACCGTCAAGGTCGTCGACCGGGACGGCAACCTCTGTCCGGACGCCGCAAACGCCATCACCTTCCATGTGACCGGCGCCGGCACATACCGCGCCGCAGCAAACGGCGACCCGACGAATACCGAACAGTTTCATTTGCCGAAAATGAGCGTCTTCAAAGGGCAACTGGTGGCCATTGTGCAGTCGTCCGAACAGGTCGGCGCAATCCGTTTCGAAGCCAAATCCAAAGGGCTGCGACCGGCAACGCTCGGATTGAAAAGCAAATAAAACGGCACTCCTGTGAATTGTGCAAGGGAAAACGAAGTGTTTTTTCAAGAAAAAAATATGTTCGCCCTATCGGCGAAACTAAGGAGTCGTCAGGAAATAAGTATTGCATTGCCAAGCGATTTTGGCAGTGAAGTCGAGACATCTCGCTGCGCAGTCCGATGCAATCTCGAACCCTGAACCCGATTCAGGGATTGTAACGTTTATTTCCTGACGACTCCTAAGTTATGAAAGGGGAAAGTCAGGCTATCTTGGAATAATCGTAATTACCTGATATTTACCGCGATCGTGCGCTATTTTATTTTACTTAATAAATATTATTGTTTTTTCTCTTTGCTTGCTGATTTTTTTTTTGCAACTTTGGGGCAAAATTATTTTAAAAGAGGATTGCTTGGCAATAATGGATAGTATTAGTATGGAATGTCATTAATGAATGAATAAAGTTATTGATGAATCTACTTTTTCTTCCGACGTCGATATTCTCGGGATATTCTCGGATGAAGGATTCATAAATAACAAATTATTATTAACTAAATTATAAATATTGTTTTATGAGAAGAAAATTATTAACAGTAAGTGGAATTGTTGTATTTGCAACAGTAGTTGCGTTGAATATCAACGCGAGATTTAATCTTCATGATTCAGAAATGAATGTGACATTTGCTAACGTGGAAGCATTAGTTTCAGGGCAATGTAGTGGGGGACTTTCCCCGTGTGCCGTAGGCTGTCCATGGGAGTATTGTGGGTATTGTCCTGAATTTGGATATCTGACACAGTGTGATTTTAATGACTCATATTGATTTTAATCACGCATTTCGTTTGGAGAAGGGACTGACCGAAGGTAACTTAAAAAAACTTTCTCTTTGTTTACATTGAGAAGGATGTAAGAGAAGTGTATTGTTCGGTCAGTTCTCTTTATTACTGATTATTTAAGGCCATTTTATTATATAAAAATGAAACGCAAACATTTACTATCAATTGTAATTGCATGTTTATTTGTAGCATGTCATTATGATACGGATGATTTCGTGAGAAACGCAAAAGAACTGAACGGAGAAGTGATTCATGCCGATTGTATGATTGGCCGTCCATCGGCAATTCTGTATGCCGAACCTCAAAAAATCATACTTTATGACCGTTATGACGGCAACTTGATCAGCATAATAGATATGACGGACGGTCGTTGCGCCCGTTTTTTGCAGGAAGGCAATGGGCCGGAAGATATATTGCCCGGATTCAGAATGTTCATTTCATCCGAAAATCAAACATTCGGGATTTATCAGCATCAAATGAGCAGACTTAACCTATATGATTTAGCGGATATTACAGTAGCGAATGCGCATCCGTTAAGCGCCAGAGCCAAAATCCGTATTGAAGAAGAGCCGAGCGCCGCCAATGTGATTTCGGCAGGTAAATATTTTATTGGAATTGGAATGTTTGAACAGGGCAGGATACATCTATATGATCAGCAGGGAAAATATATTTCTCATGGAGGGAAATATCCTTTCAAAGGCGAGGATATGGACTCGAAATCCCGTTTCTTTGCATACCAGAGTTATCTTGCATCGAACAGTAGCGGTAAATTTGTGGTTGGAAGCGCTTATGGCGACAACCTGGAGTTTTATGCTGTTGATGAGCATGGTAGAATCATATTAGTTAAAAAATATGGCGCCCGGGATGTTCTTTTTTCAATGGAAAACTTAACAATCAGGCTGCAGGACGATTGTATGCTGGGATACAAGGGCGCATGGGGTGGCGAAAAGTACTGCTATCTTCTGTTTTCCGGGAAGTCGTATGCAGAAAATGATCACCGGACAATAGGAGGGAAATATTTGTTTGTATTTACATGGGATGGTCAATTTGTAAAATCCTACCGGACAGACAGGGATATTCTGTCATTTTGTGCAGATGAAAAAAACGGGATTATATATGCAATTGTTCGTCATGAAGATGATGCAGTCATGCGGTTTGCATTATACTGAGTACGGTATGATTTTGTGCATGAAATTGGCAATTCAAAGATTCAAAATTTCAAAGATTCAAGGGTTTCCGGCAGGAGTATCCCGTGTGTCAATGAACAGGGTTATGCCGCATACAGTATATAATGGATTTCGAATTGCCGGTATATCGGTGATGGTGAGTTTGTTCTGCTGCCTGTCTCTTGCCGGGCAACAAGATTCGTTTCTGTTTCGAGGGGTAGTGAAAGACCTTCCCGAGAACCCGTTGTCGGATGTACGGGTTTTTACAAACCGCAATACAGCAGGAATAAAAACGGACAGGACAGGCGCCTTTTCGTTGAATGTAGGTACGGGCGATACCGTTTTCGTGAAAAAGGACGGATACTCTTTTTGGTCTGCAGCAGTCGATAATGCCTTTATCGAAAAGAACAGCCGTAGAATCCGAACCGTAAAGTTGATCATGCGCACGGAAAAATTAAAGGAGGTGATTGTGGACGGTCATCTGCATCCGGTGTCCGTATTGTCTTCGATGTCGGTCGACGTGGGGGACTGGGCGGTTTTTTTCGATCCCGAGGAGCGACAAATTCTTATCATTCTGTCCGAAGAAAATCATGAAAAAGGCGTTTCCCGATGGATTATGATCCAGGGAAAAGATACGATCAATTCAATCAAATTTTTGAGAAAAAGGGACTGGGGAGTATAGAAGGGAAATAACAAATATGTGGAGAACTAAGGATAATTCATTAAAAATCACATATTTGACCAGATTAATATGTCGGTTGTTTTTATATATTACTTTTTCGTTATTATTTGCTTTGTTTATACGAATATTTTTGTGTGATTTTTTCCGTGTACCGAGTAACTCGATGAACCCTGTCGTCATCCCCGGAGATTTTATTTTGGTTGAGAAATGGACATACGGAGCGCGTATACTTACTCGTTACAAATTCGGGCGTTATCAAGAGCCACCTGCAACCCGTATGCCTGGGACAGGAAATATACACCGAGGTGATGTGGTGGTGTTTAATTTCCCTTACCGCGAATGTGATGATACTCTTTGCATGAATCTTAATCTATGTCTAATTAAGAGATGTGTCGGATTGGCTGGAGACAGTCTCTCAATTGTAAATGGCTGTTATCATATTGTCGGATTAACTGATACGGCCTGTAATGTTTCAAAACAAAAAAAAATACTATCTTTGAATAATCGACAAGAATTTTCTTATATGAATATTTTCCCGTATGATACGGCTTTTCATTGGGATGTAATTAACTTTGGACCTTTATATATTCCTGCAGCCGGTTCGTCCATACCACTGACCTCACGTAATTACATTCTATTCCGAAAGTTGATTGCATATGAAACCAGCGCCGAAGTATGCATGAAAGATTCAGTAGTGTATATCAACAATTCCTTGGCTCAATCGTATACTTTTCGAGAAAATTGGTATTTCATGGCTGGAGACCATACTATAAATTCATATGATTCTCGCTATTTTGGTTTAATTCCGGAAAAATATGTTATAGGTAAGGCACTCGTTATTCTCTCATCAAAGGAAATTCATACTGGCAAAACACGTTGGGAAAGGATGCTGAAGCATATTGAATAGTTTAAATTCAATGCTATTTATTATTTATGACTTGATAACATCGGGTTAAACTTCGTCCAGACAGGTACGCAATTTGAAATAAAAATCGACGCAGTCAAATGCATTTTTTGCTGACACGACAGTCTATTTCGTGCAAGAAAGAAAGCGGGACGGTTTATAGCAACCTGTCCCGCTTTTCAAATGATAATCAAAATACGAATAAGAAAAATGTGCTTTATTCTTTTGCTTCTTCTTCCGTTTGCGAAGCATTTTCTTCTTCCGGTGTTTCTGCCGCTTCCGCCGTTTCGGTTACAGACGGCTCTGTTGAAAGCGTTTCCGTCGCCGGGATTTCCTCTTTCGGCGTTTCCTCCGCTTCTACAGTTTCTTCTGTTTCGGACGTTTTCTCTTTCGGAGTGCGAGCCTTTTTAGCTCTCGGCTTTTTCTCTTCCGTCATTTTTTCTTTCAATGCGGCCAGTTCTTCGATGTCGCCCAAAGTCGTTTTTTCCAGCGTCGTGGTCATATTCTCCACGGTCTCCTTTTTTGACGATCTGGAAGACTTCTTTTCGGAATCTTTCTTTGCCGATTTCTGTTCATCTTCGAAGACGCGGCTGTGCGACAGGATGATGCGCTTGGCTTCCTTGTTAAATTCGATTACCTTGAACGGCAATTTCTCGTCCACCCCGGCGGTTTTGCCGTCTTCCTTTACCAGATGTTTGGGCGTGGCAAAACCTTCCACACCGTATGGCAGCGAAACAACCGCACCCTTGTCCATCATGTCGAGAATAATACCTTCATGCACGGAACCTACGGTAAAGAGCGTTTCGAACACATCCCACGGATTTTCTTCCAGTTGTTTGTGACCCAGGCTCAGACGGCGGTTTTCCTTGTCAATTTCCAGTACCTGCACTTCGATTTCGGCGCCGATATGCGTAAATTCGCTCGGGTGTTTGATTTTCTTCGTCCACGAAAGGTCGGAAATATGAATCAGTCCGTCGACGCCTTCCTCAATTTCAACGAATACGCCGAAGTTGGTAAAGTTGCGCACTTTAGCCGTATGTTTCGAGCCGACGGGGAATTTTTCTTCGATACTGAGCCACGGATCTTCTTTCAGTTGCTTGATGCCCAGCGACATTTTCCGTTCGTCGCGGTCCAGTGTCAGGATAACGGCTTCCACGTCGTCGCCCACTTTCATAAAGTCCTGCGCGCTGCGGAGATGCTGCGTCCAGCTCATTTCGGATACGTGAATCAATCCTTCCACACCGGGTTCGATTTCGATAAATGCACCATAATCAGCCATTACGACTACTTTGCCTTTCACTTTGTCTCCTACGGTCAGATTCGAATCCAGCGCATCCCACGGATGCGGCGTTAATTGTTTCAATCCAAGCGCAATACGCCTCTTTTCGTCGTCGAAGTCAAGTATCACTACATTGACTTTCTCGTCGAGTTTGACCACTTCTTCGGGGTGCGAAACGCGTCCCCACGACAGGTCGGTGATGTGAATCAATCCATCTACGCCGCCCAGGTCGATGAATACGCCGTACGAAGTAATATTTTTGACCGTGCCTTCCAGTACCTGGCCTTTTTCCAGTCGCGAGATGATTTCTCTCTTTTGCTGTTCGAGTTCGGCCTCAATCAATGCCTTGTGCGATACAACCACGTTTTTGAAATCCTGATTGATTTTAACAATCTTGAATTCCATGGTCTTACCGACAAACACGTCGTAATCGCGAATGGGTTTCACGTCAATCTGCGAGCCGGGCAGGAACGCCTCGATACCAAAGATATCGACAATCATGCCGCCTTTCGTACGGCATTTCACGAATCCCTTGATAACCTCGTTGTTTTTGAGCGCTTCGTTTACGCGCTCCCATGAGCGGGCTGCGCGCGCCTTTTTATGTGAAAGAATCAGTTGACCTTTTCTGTCTTCCTGATTTTCAATATAAACTTCTACTTCGTCGCCGATTTTCAAATCGGGATTATATCTGAACTCCGACATCGGGACCACGCCATCGGACTTGAATCCGATATTGACTACTACTTCGCGTTTGTTCAAAGCCGTTACTTTTCCTGTCACGACTTCCTTGTCCTTCATCGTATTCAAGGTTTCGTCGTAAGTTTTTACAAGTGCGTCCTTGTTCTGTTCATCATAAGTTTCTCCTTTCTCGTAGGAGTCCCAATTGAATTCTTCAACCGGAACAACGTTTTTAAAATTTTCCATTAAAATTAATACTCTCGTTTTTAAATTAATAAGTTAAACATTCAGTTACTGATCTCAAAAGTTCGGCAAAGTTAATACTTTTTCCGTGCAATGATACGCTTTTATCAAAAAAAATAATTCCGCAAAAGAAAAAGTCAGAGCCAATGTTATCGAAGATTAATAAACAATAAACAAAGCGAAATAATTTGGTTTATAAAGTAAACCTATTTATCTTTGCGCCATGTTTAACGAATAAATTAATTTGAATATGGAACAAAAGTTTACAGAACAGGAAAGTATGGAAGTCATCACGGAGATGATTAACCGCGCCCGCAACAATTTCAATCGCAACATGAATGTGGCGATTTTCTGGGGCTATCTGGTGGCGGCAACGGCCATCGGCAATTTTATTCTGTTGCAGACGCTGACAAACAAATACGATGCCTATTTCGTTTGGCTGCTGATGTTTCCGGGAATGATCGTGTCGTATTTCATTCGCCGGCGCACCGACCGGACGGCTGTCGTCAAGACGCACATCGACAGAATCATCAGTGCAACATGGCTGGGACACGGCGTCAGCATATTTGTTTTTTGGGGGCTGATCACGATCTTCAACAATCTGACGCAAAACTGGACGGCGGCGTTTCTGATAACGCCTATTATTCTTATTTTACTGGGATTGAGCGAATTTGTCACGGCCTTCGCCTGCCGTGCCAGGCAAATGAAATGGATTGCCGTCATGTTTTGGATCGGGGCGATTCTCTGCGTGCTCCCCCTTCAATGGAACAAGGTGGACGGACATTTTTCCGGAACATTGTACCAGGGTACACAGCAACTGATTTTGGCCGTATGCATGATTGCCGGATTTGTCATACCCGGGCATGTGATTAACCGTAAACAAAAGAAAAATCATGTTTGAAGCGCTTGACCCGTTATTGCATTCGCAGTTGAGACTGGCTGTCATGTCTTTGCTGATTGGTGTGGAAGAAGCCGACTTCGTTTTCCTCCGCACGGAAACGGGCGCTACGGCCGGTAACCTGAGCGTGCAGATCGACAAACTGAACGAAGCCGGATACATCACGGTGGAAAAGACCTTTCAGGGCAAAATGCCGAGAACCGTTTGCCGAATCACGCCCAAAGGGATTGATGCCTTCGATACGTATGT
>JAITDQ010000036.1 GCA_031282485.1 Tannerella sp.
GACGAAACGAAGGTGCGCATCGACATGTGGCCCGACGTGAGCGAGTACGAAAAAACGTATCCCACGGGACTGAAACATGCCGACGGCTCGACCGCCCGCTTCTTCAGTTCGACGGACAAGAGCACGATAGACCTGCATTTCCGGTGGATGAAGGAATACGGTCTGGACGGCGTCTTCATGCAGCGGTTTTTCGGCAGCGCCAGACCCAACGCCCGTCCCGCGACGATCATTAAAAACGCTTTCGAGGCGGCTTCCAAATACCGGCGTGCCGTGGGCGTCATGTACGACCTGTCGGGACTTCGGGCGCGAAACGAAGACTGTTCGGTCTTGATCGACGATTGGAAATACTTAGTCGATTCCCTGAAAGTAACGAATCAGGCAGGTGCCCAGACTTACATTTTTTACAACGGCAAACCGCTTGTGACCATCTGGGGCATCGGTTTCCCCGACCGTCCGTACGACATCCGCAACATCGGCATCGAACGTTTCATCGACTTCCTCAAGAACGACCCCGAATACGGCGGATGCAGCGTGATGCTGGGCGTGCCTACCTTCTGGCGCGACCTGAACGCCGACTGCGTGCACGACCCTTACCTGCACACGATTATCCGGAGCGCCGACCTCGTCATGCCCTGGATGGTGCAGCGATTCTCGCCCTTGCTGCACAACGATATGGACCGCTATCGCGACGTGATACTCGCCGACATCGAATGGTGCCGGCAAAACCATGTCGGCTACGTGCCCTGCGTTACGCCCGGCTTTAGCTGGCACAACCTCAGCCGTTCCGAGTTCCCGGACGACGTCAAGCCCGTCGGCTCCATTCCCCGGCAAAAGGGACGTTTCTACTGGCAACAGATTTCCACGGCAATCAACGCCGGAGCCGAAATGCTCTACGTCGCCATGTTCGACGAAGTGAACGAGGGAACGGCCATCTTCAAAGTGAGCGACAATCCGCCGGTGAGCGACGTAGCGAAATTCGCTGACCTGGACGGCATGCCTTCCGACCACTACCTGTGGCTGACCGGCGAAGCGTCCAAAATGTTGAAAAGACAGATACCGTTAAGCTTTCAAACACCGCAAAGGGGAAAATAAATGAAAATAATCCGTTATATCCTTGCCATCCTCCTGCTGTTGCAAGTCCCGGCGTTGCAGGCGCAGGAAAAGGAACTGTTCCGCGACGAGAATGCGCCTCTCAACGACCGCATTGCGGATTTGCTTTCGCGGCTCACGGTGGAAGAGAAAATAAACCTCCTGCGTGCCACCTCGCCCGAAATTCCCCGTCTGGGAATTGACAAATACTACCACGGCAACGAAGCCCTGCACGGCGTTGTCCGTCCCGGAAACTTCACCGTCTTTCCGCAGGCTATCGGTCTGGCTTCCGCATGGAACCCCGATTTGCACTACCGCATCGCCACGGCTATTTCGGACGAAGCCCGCGCTCGCTGGAACGAGCTGGAACAGGGCAAGCAGCAAAAAGCGCAGTTCAGCGATTTGCTTACCTTCTGGTCGCCGACGGTCAACATGGCACGCGACCCGCGCTGGGGACGCACGCCCGAAACCTACGGCGAAGACCCGTTCCTCTCCGGCACGCTCGGCGCGGCATTCGTGAAAGGGCTTCAGGGCAACGACCCCAAATACCTCAAAATCGTATCCACGCCCAAACATTTTGCCGTCAACAACGAGGAACACAACCGCTTTGAGGCCAATCCGCAGGTCTCCGAACGCATCCTGCGGGAATATTATCTCCCCCCGTTCGAGCAGTGCGTCAGGGAAGGGAAAGCCGCGTCCATCATGACGGCGTACAACGCCATCAACGACGTGCCCTGCACCGCCAATCCGTGGCTGATACAGAAAGTGTTGCGCGAGGACTGGGGATTCGACGGCTATGTGGTTTCCGACTGCGGAGGGCCTGCCCTGCTGGTCAGCGGACACAAGTACGTCAAAACGGGGGAGGCGGCCGCCACGCTGTCCATCAAAGCCGGGCTGGATCTGGAATGTGGGGATAACATCTACATCCGTCCGCTGCTGAATGCGTACAGGCAGAAAATGGTTTCCGACGCGGATATTGATTCCGCCGCCTTTCATGTGCTGCGTGCAAGGATGCGGCTGGGACTTTTCGACAATCCGGCGAACAATCCCTACAACAAAATACCGCCCTCGACGGTCGGCTCGCCCGAACATAAGGAACTGGCGCTCGAAGCAGCCCGTCAAAGCATTGTCCTGCTGAAAAACGACAAAAACACGCTGCCCATCGACCTGAAAAAAGTGAAATCCATTGCCGTCGTGGGAATCAACGCCGCCAACTGCGAGTTTGGCGATTACAGCGGTTTTCCCGCCAATCAGCCGGTGTCCGTTCTGGCCGGCATCCGCGAGAGGGCGGGCGAACGGGTGAGAATCGTACATGCACCCTGGGTATCGGCTCTGGACGGTTACGAACTGATTTCGCAGTCGTATTTTCCCGAAGGCCTGCAGGCCGAATATTTTGCCAACCGGAATCTGGAAGGCAACCCGAAAGTGCGTAAAGACGAATGGGTCAACTTCGAGCCTGCCAATCAGGCGCCCGACCCGTTCCTGCCCAAATCGCCCGTGTCGATTCGCTGGAAAGGCAAACTGCGCCCGGCGGTATCGGGGACATATACCTTCGCCTTTACCTCCGACGACGGCTGCCGCCTGTTTATCGACGGACAAAAAGTAATCGACGCCTGGGCGGGTCACAGCATCCGCACGGATACCGTCCGCATGGATTTGGAAGCCGGACGGGACTACCTGCTGCAGGCCGAATACTACGATAACCGCGACGCCGCCATTGCCCGTCTGTCATGGCGGGTTCCGTCCACCGACAGGAAAAGCCGGCTGGATTTGTACGGCGACGCGGGAAAAGCCGTCCGTGAGTGCGACCTGGCCATTGCCGTGCTGGGAATCAACAAAAGCATCGAACGGGAAGGCAAAGACCGCAGCGACATTCACCTGCCGAAAGACCAGGAGGAATTTATCCGCGAAATCTACCGGGTGAATCCGAACACGATTGTAGTGCTCGTAGCCGGAAGTTCGCTGGCAATCAACTGGATGAACGAGCATATCCCCGCCATTGTCAATGCCTGGTACCCGGGCGAACAGGGCGGAACGGCCGTAGCGGAAGCGCTGTTCGGCGACTACAATCCCGCCGGACGTCTGCCGCTGACCTACTACAACGGTCTGGACGAACTGCCGCCCTTCGACGACTACGACATAACGAAAGGACGCACCTATCAATATTTTACCGGAAAACCGCTCTATCCGTTCGGCTACGGGTTAAGCTACACGTCTTTTGAATACAAAAACATGACCGTCAAGGACGAAGGCCAAACCGTCCGCGTCGGTTTCGATGTGAAAAACACCGGTAAAAGAGACGGAAGCGAAGTCGCCCAACTGTACGTGAAACTGCCGGAGATGAATATCCTCCTACCCGTCAAGCAGTTGAAAGGCTTCAAACGGGTTTTCATCAAAAAAGGACAGACGGAAAAGATAGAAATCGTCGTTCAAAAGGAAAACCTTCGCTACTGGGACAGTGAAAAATCAACCTTCGCCGTTCCGTCGGGCGCATACCGGTTCATGATCGGCGCTTCGTCCGAAGACATTCGTATCACAAAAGAATTTTTATTATTTAATTAAATTCTTCACAACATGAAATGTATATTTTTATTTATCGAACAGAGACGCCGCCAATCGGAGAGGCGTCTGAGCGCCGTTATCACGGCAGTTGCCCTGCTTGCCTGTTCCCTTGCCGCCTCGGCGCAGGGAAATCCCTTTATCAAACATCTATACACAGCCGACCCGTCTGCCCGCGTCTGGGCGGACGGACGGTTGTATGTGTATGCTTCGCACGACATTGCGCCTCCCCGCGG
>JAITDQ010000002.1 GCA_031282485.1 Tannerella sp.
AAGAGTTGTGGAGCTGGAGAGATTCGAACTCTCGTCCAAACGAGGAATTAATTTGCTTTCTACATGCTTATCTTCGCCTTAATTTTTGTGCTGCGGCAAGACCGAAGCCACCAACTGCAACCTTAGTTCCTTAATTTTCATCTGTCGTCCGGAACATCCGTCAGACTATCTCCGATACTTCTGCACCACCTTATCGGCACGCCTCGAAGCCACAGCTTCCGGGTGATGTCTCGTCCAAACACCTGGTGTAAGGATAAAGCTTTGATCTACTATACTTCGATTAAGCAGCGAGAGCATAATTATTTTCGCCAGTTAAATTGTTATCAACCGGGATTATAGTGCCGGCCAACGACGCACTGCATGCTTACAAACCACTTCTACCCGCTGTCAAAACCGGTCAGCCCCATGGTTTAATAACTGTCTGATATCCAAAAGCCTCTTCCGTGTCTTCTTTTTGCTAATGACCGACTACGGATAAAATATCTCTATATTTTACAGGCTTATTTTGCGCAAAGATACGAAATAATATGATTCGGATAAAAATTTTCCGCATTTTTACTCCGTTTTTTTTCGAGTTGTCAATCTCGGCAAAAGGCTACAGCCGTTTCGTCCGTTATTTCGAGTGGCATCTTGAGCATACAGGCGCCGCCTGAATGTGTGACGGAAATAGATTGGCTCCAGGTCGTCTTCGGATCGAGTATGATTACACGAAAATTCCCGGCGGGAAGCTGTACCGTTATTTCATCGCTTGTTCCGGCGAAATAGAACGCATACTGTCTTCCCTCTTCCGCAAGCATGTACACATCGTTTTCCGCCGGCGACAACAGTACTTTCTTCGCATCGGCAACCGGCTGCATGCGGATAAAATCGAGTTGTTCCAGAAAACGTCTCATCGCTCCCATTTGTTTGCGAAGCGCCTTGCTGCCTCCGCCGGGCGTGGGTTCCCGGACGATCTGGCTCCCGTCTTCCTTTCCCACGGTAAACGAATAGTCCAAATGGTTGTACAGCGCACCGCCCGACATCATAAACGCCCAAGCTTCGCGGCGGTAATATTCGTCATACACGCCCTTGAAACCGGTTTCATTCATTCCGACCGGAAGCCGGAGTCCGGCATTTTCCGCTATGGCGGTCGGAGGCGAACAGTAGTGGAAATTGAAAATAGACCATGCAGGATGAGGTTCCGTCACTTTTTTCGACCCGTTGGCCACATTTACCGAAATCAGGTGCTGCTTGGGCAGCGACTGTTCCGTGGCGACGATGACGTCCGTGATGCGTCGTTGCCAGTCCATCGTCACTCCGCCGAAATACGGTTCGTTACAGATTTCAAAATAGAAATTGTCATACCCGTTCACCGTTTCCACAATTTTCCGCACCAGCTTTTCCTGCACTTCCAACAGGGCTTTTTCGCCGTCCGTCGTGTAGACTTTTTCACGGGAAACATTCCCAATCCCGTTGACGTTGTTGCGGCTGTTCATCGGCGAAATGTTCCATTGCGCTTCTTCGTACATCGGACAAAACAGGTTTAATTCCAGTACAATATCCAGCTCGGAGGCTTTTTGTATCAGCTGGTGCAGCCGTTCAAAATAAGCTATATTCCATGTGTTCAGGTCAAACTTGTTTCCTCCCTGCGCATACCCGGGCTGCGACGACCTGATCCACGGCGACACGTAGTGTTCGGACGGCGGAGCCAGCGTATTGTCCGCGATGTTGAACGCTCCGGCCGGCTCGATGTATGCGCCCATGAAAATGCGCGAATGGTTCAAACCCTCCCTGTGCAGCGCGGTAAAATAGGTGTCAAAATCGAAAGCCCCGTTCAGCAGGGCGCCATAATGTTCGCCGCAGGTCACCAGCGTCACAGGCCGTTCCCTGAACAGGAAATACCGCGGGTTGTCGGGATGAAGTGCGAAACTCTTTACGGACGTGTCTCCGCGGCGTCCCGTTAGCGCTTCAATCATCGGCCATTGGATTCGGTCGTTTTTGAGAATGCCGAACCCTCCCTTGTAATCCCACACGGCGCGGGCTATGCCGTGCCGGTTAAACAGCGTATTCATATCCCGGAACCAGCGGTTTGTATCTTCTTCGGGAGTGCCTGCAATACATCCGTATTCGCCGCAGTATACCCGCAACCCTTTGGCTCGTGCCACGCGCAACACTTCATGGAAATCGGATTCGATTTTGCGGATATCATACACCTGCTCCGTCCACGACTTATATTTTTCGCCGATGTGCTGCGGCAATCCGGCTACATCGCTGCCGGCAATCAGCGCTCCCGGATAATGTACGGGGCCTTTGTAATCCCCGATGCCTGTCCATGAAGACCGGTAATGAGTCAGTAAAAACGGGTTATAGTAGTGAAAGCTGATGATGATATGAGGATCGTTTTCGGGCAGACGCAGATACTTGACCGTTTCATATCCCTGCCAGCGGTTTGAGCCAATGACAAGCGTCCGTTTGGGTTCGAGTGTGCGAATGACTTCCGCGCATCGATTGACGATGAGGTTCCATGTTTCCGGATCGTCGGCGACGGGTTCGTTCATCAGTTCGTAGGCTACCATGGAGAGGGGATACTTTTTCAGTTCGCTGCTCATCTTGCGCCAACATTCATAAAACTGTTCCTGTGCCTGAGTTTCCGTAAACAGAGGCTTTACTTCATTATTAAAATGATGCGACCGGAGGATATGCATATCCACCACGGCGCGCAGGCGGAACTCGGCGCACCATTTCAGCGCTTGGTGCAACAGGGCGAACGCTTCTTTTTCCCTGTTCCCGTTTTCGTCGAACATCTGTTCTTCGTCCACGGGAATACGTATGTGGTCGAACCCCAGCGAGGCAATAAACGCAACATCGTCGCGGGTGAAATACGAAGACCGGGCGGCGCCCCTTTTGTCGCTTTGAGACAGCCAGTGGCTGATGTTCACTCCCTTTTCGATAGAGAACACGGGATCTTCTTTGGCTGTTACCGGTATGGTGGTCAGCCACAGCAAAAACAGGATGGAAATAAATCGTATCATGCAATTTCTATTATAATTTTTGAATCCTTGAATCCTTGAATTTTTGAATCTTTGAATCTTTCTCACGCCAGCGGCAGATATACGTTAAACCGTCCGTCCCGCGTGTCGAGCCGGATGGTTTTGTTCAGCAGCAGTTCAAAACGGTCGGACAGGTTTTTCAGGCCGATGCCGTTCTGATCCGGAGGGTCGATCTTCTCGTGGATGGGGTTGGACACGACCAGTTCATCCTGTTCGTTCAGGAAAATGGAAACCTTCATCGGATTTTCACTGTCTATCGTATTGTGCTTGACGATGTTTTCTATCAGTGGAAGCAACGACAGCACGGGTATCAGAGCGCTTTTCTTCTCCTCGGGGATAGTGATGTCAAAACACAGTTTGTCCGAATACCGGATCTCCTGCAGGTAACGGAACGAATCAAGGAATTTCAGTTCTTCACTCAACTGCACCAACCCTTTTTTATCACTCTGGAGGATATAGCGGAAGACGCCCGAAAGCTCATTAATGTATTTGAGTGTCTGTTTTTTCCGGTCGCTGCGCACGAGCGCCGACAGGCCGTTCAGCGAGTTGAAGAAGAAATGCGGATTGATCTGGTTGGCAAGCGCTTCGCAACGGCTCTGGAGATTTTCGGTCTTCAGTTTCTCTATTTCCCGTTCGTGCGCGCGCTGCTCGGAATACAGGGCGAAAACGTGCCCCGTGAACGAACAGATCAGACAGGCCACCACGAACTGAAACAGCAGCAGTCCCGTGAAACAGTCCACGTGTTTGCTGATCGCCAGCGAAACAAGGACATAGATGATATATGCGCAGGCCGTAATCAGGAATGTCCCGAGCAAGCGTTTACCGAAGGTCAGTGCCGTCTGCCGGCGGATATTGAAGGAAACCAGAATCCACGTCAGCGAACAGAAAAACAGGTAGCGGTAGATGAAAAAGAGAATATGCTCGACGGACTCGCTCCGCGTCGTAAAACGGGGCAGTTCCCACGGCAAATCAATGATCCGCGGATAGATGATGAAAGCGCCCACTACGACGCAAAAGATAATCCTCATCTTGTCCGATACAGGCTTGTCAAATACTTTCATTATTTCACGAGAAATCATAACTTTGCAAAGTTATCAAAAATAATCGACCGGGCAACGGCAGAACCGTGCCTGATAGACGGTTTTTTTTCGTGATGAATCCGTTTTCTTTCCTCTTCAGGGGGAAAACGAACGGGAGAACCGTTTTGCGGTTATATTTGCAAGTAAAAATTAACACGCAGATACATGAAAGTATTGATTGTAGAAGACGAAACCGCCGCTTTTGAAAACCTGAAAAGTATCCTGATGGAAATCGACCCTTCCATCGAGCTGCTTGAACATACGGAAAGCGTGGTACAGACGATTCGGTGGCTGAACAGTCATCCGGCGCCCGAACTGATATTCATGGACATTCACCTGTCGGACGGTTCGGCGTTTAACATATTTCCGGCCGTGACCGTCGAAACGCCCGTCGTCTTTACGACGGCCTACGACGAATACGCCCTGGATGCCTTCAAGGTGAACAGCATCGATTACCTGCTCAAGCCGATTGAGCCGGATGAGATGCGGCGTGCCCTGGATAAATTTCGCCGGTGGGAGCATCAGGATGTGCTGGACTACCTCTCCCGGCTTTCCTCCCTGAATCCGGGCGGGCGCTATCCGGAAAAAATCCTGATACCCGTCAACAACGACCTTATTCCGGTGGACGTACGCAACATTTCCTGTTTCTACGGCAGCAGCGGAGATACCCGTATTCTTTTGAAAGACGGCCGGATGTATCATTACGGCAAGGCGCTGGAAAACATTTATGCTTCGCTCAGTCCGCAGCTTTTTTTCCGGGCAAACAAGCAGTATATTGTCGCCCGGGACAGCATTCGAAACATTACCGTCTGGTTCGACAAGCGCCTGCATGTCACGATGGATACGGATGTCCCCGAACGGATTTACGTCAGCAAGAACCGGGCCGCCCAGTTCAAGAAATGGCTGACCGACGGTTAAACAACAGAAGGGTGCACGGTGCACGGTACACGGTGCACGGTACACGGTCGAAAACATCGATGGGAAATAATAGACCACGGTCCATTCCGATTTTGACGCCGTCGCTACCGCAGGCTCGGTCGTGCACCGTGCACCGTGCACCCCGAAGTCTCGCAGGGACGGCCCTTTCTGTGCTCTGCACCTCCCGTGAAACATCTTCCGGCTTGACTTCGTGTCGTTTAGTTTTATTTAACGGTGAATACATACAATGAAACGTTTTTTCTGCTACTTTTGCCCCGTTTGATTTGATAAAAAAAATGGGGATACCAAAAAACTTTGTCAAGCAATTTTCGGCCGCCGGTGCGCGCCTGTTTGCCGTGAGGACGATGTTCTCCGCCTTTCTGCGGAGGATGTTCGTGCATACGGATTTTTACCGGGACAGCACAAGTAGTAACCCGCTGAAAAATGCAAGTACCCCGTCATTCAGCCCGAACTTCCATTTCTTTCGCCTATCCGGAACCATCCTCCGCAGTTTAATAAATATTATGACCGGGGG
>JAITDQ010000034.1 GCA_031282485.1 Tannerella sp.
GGCAGCAGGATTTTATAGAAATCCCAATTGAACGAACGTGTTTCGTCGGTCAGCAGCGCCGAATTATGAGATTTTCCTTTGCGTTCGATCGTCTGATTGTTGCGCATGGCGTCGAACAGGCGGTGTCCTTCCCCGACTAATTCTTTGCGGCGTTCTTTCAGCACCCGTTCCAGCGTCATGTCTTCGGCCGTAACCGATTTTTCGGGGTTGGCGCGCCGGACGATGTAATTCAGGTATTCGGCGGCGTTTTCCCTGTCGCCCAGCTTGACGGCTGCCTCGGCGGCAATGAGGTATGCTTCGGAAATACGCAGGATCGGCATGTTCGATACCTGATAATCGGGCGAGACGTATTTCCATAAATACCAGCGGTAGGCCGAAGCGCTGTACCGGTTGATTATCGTGCTGCGGACGTCGTTCTTGTCTTCGTCTATCAGGTCGATATAGTCGGAACTCAGGCTTAAATCGTCATAGCCCGACCGGTGCATCAGGTAGCTCAGGAACTCTTTGGAATCGGATATTTCTTCCGCCGAATTTACGATGACGTAGAAATATTCGGGGCCGGTCGGTTCGCTCCATGCTTTCGGGTACTCTGCGGTCGTGAACAGGCGGAAAGATGTCCCTTCGGCTTTCTTCAAGAGGTCGGTTGCCACGTCATAAGCTTTGGCGTTGTCGTTCCTGTAAAGATAGGCGCGCGCCAAAAGCAGGCGTGTTGCAAACCAGTTCAGCTGACCGTCATTCTTCTTATTTGAGATAAGCCCGGAAGCTTCTTCGAGGTCTTTTATCACCTGCACATACACTTCTGCAACTGTATTACGCGACGGTTTGGCGTCGTTCGGCATTTTTTCCGTAACAACGGGTACGCCCAATGACGCGCCGTTGTCCTTTGTATAGGGCATGCCGTATATTTTGACAAGGTCAAAATGCGACATTGCCCTCATCGTCAGCGCTTGGCCGCGGATATTGTCGAACCGTGTTTTTTCCGCATCCGTCGGCGTATATCGGTCGGTAAAGGCGATGATGTTGTTCGCATTGCGTATGGCGACGTATGGATATGTCCAGAAACCGGACGGCGCGTTGACGGCGTTGTGGGTGAAGAGATAGTATCTTGCTACGCGTTTGGAGTCGCCCCGAGCCTGCATGTCTTCGCTTTTGGCGTCGCCGTAATAGGTATAACGTGCGCCGTAGTACTCATAGTTGCGATAGAGGGAATAGATTCCGTTCAGCGCATATTCGGCTTCCGTCAGGGTGTTCAAACTCTTTTCGGTTTCGGCCGAAGTCTGCGGAAGCATCTCGTCGAGCCAGCTGTCGCCGCAGGCGGAAAATAAAAGCATGAGGCTTGCGACGGTTGAAAATAAATATATTCGTTTCATTGTTTTTTCTTTTTTTAATTATTAGAATTTTACGTCAATACCAAAAGTATATGTTTTCATTTTAGGCGCTTCAAAATAATAGATTCCGTCAGCAGGAATTTCGGGGTCATAGAGGCCGTATGCCGCAAATGTCAACAAATTGGTTCCGGAGAAGAAGAAACGGATATTCTGCAGACGGGCTTTGTTCACAATCGTTTTCGGCAGCGAAACGCCGAGTGTGAGGCTCTTGAGGCGAAGGTGATCGCTCGAATGAATGCGTCGCGAGTTAACGACACTGGTCATGTCATACGGGTTGCCGACCATAAACATTTCGATATCCGTCCGGTCTCCCGGCTGTTTCCAGCGATCCCGGTAAAGCGTCTGGATGGCGCCTTTTTCGGATTTACCGCCATGTTCGAGTTTACTTGCTCCATTGTCGTAAGAGTAGCCGCCCAAAGTAAATGTCCACAGGAAGCCGAGGTCTATGATTTTGTATTTCAGTGTATTGTTAAAACCTCCGCTTATTACGGGATCCGGCCCTTTGTAGATGATGTAATTGGCTTCATCAGCCTTTTTGGTGGTTGTCCGGTCGTCCGGTCGTTCGGGGTCGTTCACATAAAACAGCGGGTAACCGTCATCCGGGTCTATCCCCGCAAATTCCTTTACATAATACCTGTAATACGGCTGGCCTACCTTACGGATCGTGTACGAACCGACGATTTCTTCCTGATCGCCCAGATTGACTATTTTATTCTTATTATGCCCGATGTTCAGCGCGGAATTCCATGTAAAATCTTTGCCCCGGAGGATATCCGCGTTTATTTCAACTTCTATACCGTTATTTTTGACCTCCCCGATGTTTGTAAGGATTTTGCTGAATCCGGTCACCATCGAAAGAGGCATGTCCATCAGCAGGTCGGACGTCGTACGGTTATAGTATTCGACGGTTGCGTTTATGCGGTCGAACAGGCTGAAATCGAGCGCCAGATTCAGGTTATAGTTCTTCTCCCATTTCAGGTTTTTGTTCCCTATCTGGCTTTCCCTCAAACCGGGTTTCGTATTATAAGCGTAAGAGAAGCTTACGAGGTCCATGTATCCGTAATAATCGGAAGGCAGGGTGCCGTTGCTGCCGTACGACACGCGCAGACGCAAGTCATTCAGGACGTTCCTTACCGGCTCCATAAACGATTCGGAAGAGATGCGCCATGCTCCCGAAGCCGACCAGAACGTGCCCCAGCGGCTGTCCTTGAACAATCTTGAAGAGCCGTCGACACGTGCGCTTGCTCCTATGTAATATTTGTGGTCGTAGTTATAGTTGGCCGTTCCGAGATAAGATAAAAGTCTCCAGCCGGTGTCGCCCGCACCGGACAGGCCGGTTATATTTGCCCCGTTCGAAATCTGGTGTTTTTCGACGTTGGGGAAATCCTTTATCGACCCGGAAATATATTTGCGTATATATTCGTGCGTTTCGTATCCGATCAGCGCGTCCACATTATGTTTCTCGCCGATACGGGTGTCGTAGGCGAGATTGTTTTTCCAGACTAACTGGTCATACTGATAGAAATTATTGCTCAGCGAACCGTTATCGCTCGACCCGTCGGTCGAACGGGGGTCTGACCACGATTTATAATCCGCATTCGTATGGTCAATGCTGAATGTGGTATTGAACACCAGTCCGTCTAAGAGGGTATAGTTGGCGAAAATCGTGTTAAACGCCCTGTCGACCGTTTGTTTCTTATAGTTCAGGTCTAACTGCGATTTCGGGTTGCGTTTCCCGTTTTCCAGCAGATTGACGTTATACGAACCGTCCTGCTCGAAGACGTGATCCGAAGGGGATACCTTATGGCGCGTAGAATAGATGGGCGAAGTATAAGTGCCGCCTTCCGAGCTTCCCAGCTGTTTCATCCTCGAATAGAGCACATTCGCACCCAGCTGCAGTTTATCGGTCATTTTGTATTTCATGTTGACGCGTCCTGTGATACGCTCCAGTCCCTGCTGCCTTACGATACCGTCCTGATTGTTGTACGCCAGAGAGGCGTAATACGACGACCGTTTGTCGCCCCCGGAGGCGGAAAATTCATAATTTTCGTACGGAGCGCGGGCGCGGAACAGTTCTTTTTCCCAATCCACCCATTCGGTCAATGCCGTTCCGGCTTTCGGTTCCGGCGCCCATTCGTCAATCCGTTCATTTGCATATTGTGTGGCTTCTTCGGCCGTCTGACCGTTCAGGTAGTAAGCCTGATTATAAAGCCCTTCCCAGAAAGTCTGACGCCTTTCGGGGCCGCCCATTACGGGACGGTAAGCGGTTGCATTCTGCGATGCGCCCCAGTCGGCTTTAAAGTTAAACGCCGCCTTTCCGTCCTTGCCCGACTTGGTGGTAATGACGATTACGCCGTTTGCAGCGCGCGAGCCATAAAGTGAAGCGGCGGCGGCGTCTTTTATAACCGTGATGTTTTCAATATCCGATGTATTTAAAGTTGCCATGATGTCCGTACCGCCGTCGATATTCTGGCTGGCCAGACTTGTCATCACAGGCACGCCGTCGACGACGTATAACGGACTTGTGGAGGCATTGAACGAGCCAAGCCCGCGAATCGTAACGCTTGTGCTGCCGCCGACAGCGCCCGATGCCGAGTTAATCTGAACGCCGGGAGTGCTGCCCTGCAGCAGGGTTTTGAAATCCTGCACCGGAATATCCGCCTTACCCGTCATTTTAACCGTCGAAGCCGAGCCTGCAAAGGCGGATTTTTTGAACGTGCCGTAACCGGTCACGACCACCTCGTCCAGCACAGCGGTGTCTTCTTTCATCATGATTTTTACCGGATTTCCGGGAGTAGCCTGCACTTCTACCGTTGCGTACCCGACGTAGGAGAACTGCAACGTGACGCTCTGCCCCTGCTCCGTGTTTATTGAGAAATGACCGTCCATACCGGTGATATCGCCCGTCTGCGCACCTTTCACAACCACGTGCACGCCCGGCATCGGTTCGCCCGTGTCATCCAGTACCTGTCCGGTAACAGCCGCTTTTTGCTGAGGAGCAGCGACAGCAACAGGAGACGATTCCGCTTTTTTTATCGTCACTACCCCGTTATGAATATCATACGTCAAATTCGTATTCTTCAAACATTTGTCAAGCACATCCGTTGCATTTTCATTATCGGCTTTCACATTTTCCACTTTTACGCCCTGCACATCGGCAGTGCTGTAAATGAACGTGAAATCCGTCTGTCGCTGCAATTCCCAAATCACATCATTCAGTGTCGTATTCCTAAACGTTGCCGTCACCTTCTGCGCATAAATATCAATCGTTGCATGCAACAGCGGGGCAAACAAAAGCTGAAAAACCAGACACACGGCGAAAAACCTACTGTGTTTTCGCAATCCTGCATTACTCTTCGTTTTTTCCATTCTTTTTAATTTTAAGTTATTTATAGGGTTTAAAAATTACTTTTTTTCCTTCCGTTTCGACGCGAACTTTCCCGGTTTTTTCGAGCAGTTCCAGAAACGGGTCGATATTCTCGTAGCGGTTGACGTTGCATCCGAACCGAATATTTTTAATGTTTGTATTCAGGTACGAGACTTCCACATCGTACCAGCGTGCAAGTTTCGTCATCATGTCTTCGAGACGGGTGTCTTTAAAATATATCTTCCCGTTTATCCATGATGTATACTGCAAAACGTCGACCTTGCGGACGTTCAGTTCTTCGGCGTTTTCCGTCGTACAGGCCTGTTCGGATGGCTTTAAAATGCAGTTCGAGCCGGATGACACACTGACTTTGAGCGAACCTTCGACCAATGTCGCCTGATTCGATTCGCCCGGATACACGGAAATATTAAATGTCGTGCCCAAAACCTCCACATCCAATCTCCCTGCCTTGACGGAAAACGGCTTATCGCTTTCCGTTACTTCAAAATATCCTTCCCCTTCGAGTTCCACCGTCCGCTGCCGGCCGACGAACCGCACGGGGAACTTTAACGAACTCATGGAATTGAGGTAAACTTTCGTTCCGTCGCTCAGGGTCAGCGAATATTCTCCTCCCGGCGGGACGTCTATCCGGTTAAATATCTCCTTTTCCTTCGCCGGCGCCGGGTCAGTCCGGGCGACATGATTCCGCTTATCCCGGTAATTGAGCGCATCTTCATTTATGACAATCGCCGTACCGTCTTCTTCTTCAAGTATTTTTTCCGTCAATGAGTTAAGGTTGACCTTTTCGCCGCTGCCCAACGTGAGGATTGCTTTTTTCTCTCCGGGCTGTATCACGGCGTCCTGAAAATTCCGGACGGAAGCGGTTTGCCGTTCTTCGTCGGAAGAATGGAGGTAGACGATGGCTAAATCGACGGCAATGGGGATAAGCAGTATGGCCGCGTACCGGGTGAACCGGAGGTACAGGCGGCGGCGTTCGGCAGAACGAAGTTTCCGGCACAACCGTTCCCAGCCTTTATTTTTATCAAACCGGCTGCCTGTCGTGCAATATTTTGTGATATTCCCGGCATTGCATATCTCCCGGAACAATCGTTCATGTTCCGGCGAACTTTCCCGCCACTCCTCCAATCCGGCTTCTTCCTCCGCGGAAAGCGAGCCTGATAAATGACGGGAAATAAGTTCCGCTATATAAAATTGTCTTCTTATCATTATACTGTATTTTTATGCTATAACAGTTGAACACGAAAAACGGGTGAATGAAATGTGATTTTTTTTTGAACAAATAATTCAAAGCATAAAAAAAAGGGCGTAGTAATATTCTTTTAACGTTACCCGAAGCTTCCTGTACGCTATCTTTTTCAAAGAACGTACCGTTTCGGTCGAAACGTTGAGTTCCTCTGCAATTTCCCCGTTCGACAGTCCTTCCAGGGCGAGCATCATGATGGATTTCATTTGTTTGGGCAGCTGATTGATTCCGTCCGTAAGGATACGGTACGTTTCTTCTTCAATCACATGGTCGTGGAAAAAAAACTCCTCGCTGTCGTCAAGCATCTTCTGCGTAAATTCGTTAACGATCTTCTTATGGGCTATTTCATTTAAACAATGGTTGCGGACGGAGGTGTAAAGGAAAGACTTGACTTGATGCAGGTAAAAAAAATCTTCCCGTATCTGCCACAATTTGAGGAAACAATCCTGAACGATATCCGCCGAAAGCTCTTCGTCTTCCACAAATTTGTTCGCAAATACGCACAAAGGAGCATAAAAACCGTCAAACAGATTTTTAAATACCCTTTCATCCGATAATGAGATGCCTACATTATTATATACTTTGTCTGTATTCACATTCCAGGTTTTATCATAAATCTTATACTTCGCACCGCGCCGATAAAAAAACTATCCCTGTTTTCTATAACGGGTAAAAGTAAAAAAAATAATTGAAATCTAATCATTTAAACGTGCAATTATAATAATTTCAGAAATAAAACAGGCCATATTTCGCGAAAACAGACAAAAAATTTCGCAAGCGCCCTGTTTTTGATTAAAAACATAAAGATTTGAATGATTATTGTAAGATTTATCTAAATATAAAGGCTACTTTTGCATCAAAATGTAATTGATATGGAAAACAAGTATTTGAAATCAGGCTTTTTATTTTTATTTTCGCTGTGTTTCCACCTGTCGGCACAGCAGTTTAACAATCCGGTCATACCGGGCGATTTTGCGGACCCTACGGTTATCCGCGTGGGTGATTTATATTATGCATCCGGCACCTCTTCCGAGTGGGCGCCTCATTACCTCATTTTTGAATCCGAAGATTTAATCAACTGGCGTTATGCCTGTCCTGCGTTCAAAACCAGGCCGGAATGGACAAAGGGGTCTTTCTGGGCGCCCGAATTTTACGCGCTTAACGGGAAAATATACCTCTATTATACCGCCCGGCGGGCGTCCGACGGCGTTTCCTACATCGGCGTCGCCACTGCGGACGACATAAAAAAGGGTTTTCAGGATCACGGCTGCTTAGTTGAGTTCGGTACCGAAGCTATCGACGCATTCGTCTTCGAGGACGGCGGCAAACAGTACATCACATGGAAGGCTTACGGCCTGGATTCGCGTCCGATCGAGCTGTTGTGCTCGGAATTGTCCCCCGACGGACTGAAACTTGCCGGCGAACCTTTCACGCTGTTAAAAGATGATGAAAACATCGGCATGGAAGGACAATATATTTACAGGAAAGGCGATTACTATTACATCCTGTATTCAATTCGCGGCTGTTGCGGTGCAAAGAGCGATTATGCCGTGTCGGTAGCCCGTTCGAAATCGTTTCATGGCCCTTACGAAAAATATGAAGGGAATCCTATCCTGCAAGGCGATGACGCGGACATCCTCTCGTGCGGACACGGGACTGCCGCAGAAACTCCCGACGGGAGAATGTTCTACCTGTTCCACGCATACCTGAAAGGCGAAGGTTTCTATAACGGCCGCCAGGCTTTCCTGAAAGAATTGGCCATGAGCGACGATGAATGGCCTTATTTCGTCACAGGCAAACACGCTTCCCTCCGGGAACCCATGCCTTATGACCACATCCGGCAAAAGGACATCCCGGATTTTGAAGACCGTTTCGAAGGCGACGCGACCAGGCCGGAATGGACATGGAATTTCACATTTTCCGACATCCGCACAACCGTAAAAGACCGGACACTCTTCCTTACCGGAACGCCCGCGCCCGGAAACAAATACGGAACAGCGTTCTGCCTGCGCACCCTGAAACCCGATTACGAAATCATTTCCGAAATCAAAGACCACCCGGAAATATTTTCCGGTTTAACCCTATACGGGGATAAGAACAATCTGGTCATCTTCGGAAAAGAAAACGGAAATATCACGCTTAAACAAGTGCAACGGGGAAAGGAAACCATTTTATACCAAAAAGCGGAACCCGGCCCCGTCCAACTGAAAATCGCTGTTTCCGGCGGATGTCAAGCGTCATTTTACCTGAGCGCCGGCGAAAAAAACCGGCAACCGCTTTCGGCCGCCTGGCAAAAATTAGATGTCCCATACCTCCCGCCCTGGGACAGAGCTTTCCGTCCGGGACTGATACACATCGGCAACGAAACTATCCCTGCCGAATTTACCTTTTGCAGGCTAAGTTATGCCAAGTAGAGGAACGTCTTTCGAAATGCCGTTGTAGATAGCGGCGGTTCCATTTCATGGGAAAAAGGGACTGATGCAAAAATCGTTTCGAGAATAAATACACTTATTCTCCATCTATCATTTACCCAATGCGGCAACAGCGCTTTCAAGCCAATGCATGTGATTCACAAAAAACTCCCGGTCGCAAGCGACCTCCTTTTCACAGGAACCTAACGGAATACCGCCTGCACTGACGCGGGTGTTCAATACGTCCCACCGCTGGAAATTCAATGCCTGCGACTGTCCCAGCATCTCTTTCGTTTCGTCGATATGCCGCAAAATGTCCTGCATGACGTTTATCTGTTGCCACTGTTTCCTTAATGATAAATTCTATTTCGAATAATGGAAAAGACAGGCGCTTGCATTTAAAAGCGTCATCAAGTCGGACAAGAATTTTTCCATTTCATTTTTGCGCCCGTCAAAACGGGTAATCAGGGTGGGATTTCACTTTTGACGCCCGTCAAAACGGGTAATACGGGAGAAATTTCATTTTTGCTGCCGTCAAAACGGGTAATACGGGTCGATTACAGAAAAAGACGCCCGTCAAAACGATAAATCCGGTTGGATTACTTGTTTTGACGGGCGTCGAAAGTATAAATCCGCGTAAATTACTTGTTTTCTGTTGTAGCATTTTCCTTAGCGGCTTTTCTTCTACCTTTTCGTTGCGCCAAAATGTTGCGGTAATATTCAATCATTTTGTTGTGGGCATCGACGAAAGCTTTGTATTGAGCGTCGCCGTTAATTTCTATCAGCGCATTGATACGATAGATAATGCTCTTGTATATCGGAGCAAGTTGCTGGCGGATACGCGTGACATTTCCGGAGATTTTTTTTGCTCCGGCTTTATACCATTCATTTTGCAGCCGTTCAAATTCGCGGTTTGCATTTTCGAGTTCCTGCAGACGGGCGTTGGCGCCGATGAGATTGATTTGATGCTCAAGAGGAGACAGCCGTGCGACCAGATTGTACAGTTCGGCGGTTTCCTTGCTGTCGCCAATGGTGGTAGGATTGCCCACATTGTTAATCACATCCATAATGCTTTCCGCTGCTGCGCTCATTTCGGCGTTGCTATCATACGAAGCGTTGCGAACAAAAGCTACGAATGCGCTGTAACGGTTGTCGCGATAACTTTCCGCCTCTTCCTTGTCGGCTGTAACGGGATTCTTAGCCGGAGACTGAAATGTTTTCTGCAAATTCAGCGACAATTCGGAAAGAGTCGGATAAAGAGACGCTATTCCAAGCACGTCTGCACCTCCGACATCTTCTATCTGGCGCTCCATATCCGTTACGAAAGTAATCAGTTCACTTGTCGTGAGCGCCCATGTACGAAAATAAATCAAAGTATTCATTGCTTGAGTTTTTTATTAATATTTCGATGAAAAAATTTCGGGGTAAAGGTAAAAATTTTCTTTTACATGACAAAATGATTTTATGAAATAATTTCGTTCAAAAGCTTAACCAAACTTGCCGGATATAAAAAAACAAAATTCACTCGGAATTTTATTTCCTTTCTTCGGTTTATTCCGAAATATTTACTTTATTTGCACCACGAATGGGGTACCGGCGTATTTGATATTG
>JAITDQ010000056.1 GCA_031282485.1 Tannerella sp.
ATTGACGGAAACGACGGCGCCTGTCAGATTCACCTTTTTCTGTGTGCCGTAGCCGACAACGACGATTTCCTCCAGGCTTTGAGTGTCTTCCTTCAGTGTGATTTCATACAAATCCGCATCCCCGACCGTAATTTCTTTTGTGACATATCCGATATAGGATATAACAATCACCGAACCGGAAGGTACGTTCTGCAACGTGACCTTGCCGTCCTCATCGGAAATATTACCGACAGTCGTTCCCTTAACAGTAACATTAGCGCCTGCGACAGGCCCCAGATCATCCTGAATCATACAAGTAACCGTCTTACTTGATTGAGCAGGTCCCGTAATGCGCTCCGGTTCAACCGCGTTCGAAGAATAACCCAGCGTCGGTAACGAGCTGAAAAAAATCAACGAAACGGCAACCAGCGCCTTTTTGTGAAAAACAAAGTTTCTTTTCATAAAATCAGTTGGTTTAGTTTAACATTTAATTTGACATTCGATATATAATATAATAAGTTATCATTTTCCCATTCTAACGAACCGTCCACACGACGCTGTCTGTGCAGACCGACTTCTTTTCATAGCCCTTGACGCTTATCGTATTGCTGCCTTTCCGGAGGGTCACGTCATCCCATGTGAAAACGGCGTATTTGTCCGGGCGTTTACGGCCAAGGCTTTTTCCGTTAACAAACAGTTCCGTTTCCGGCATGTTTGAAAACACGGTTATACCGGTTTTTGCGGACGTCCGCTCCGTATGCCTGCGATTGGCGATGTAAACAAAGGGAGCTTCGCGGTTCCAGTTTGCCTTGTAAAAGTAGAAAGCATCCTTTTTGACCTTGCGGTCGAAGGTGACGAGGCCTTTGTCGTTGATGCCGGGACGGTCGCCCTCCGTACGGTGAGCCGCTCCGAAATCAAACATATTCCACAGAAATGATCCCCAGATGTATTCGCGTTCGGCAATGATTTTCCATGTTTCAATATGATAGTGCGTCTGCACAATCTCGGGATGCCACCAGCCGGATGCGTTGACGGCTTCCGGTGCATCCTGCTGATGAAGGATGCTTGCCCCGGCGCCGTATTCGCTTATGCCTGTCCGGTATTGCGGAAAAGCTTTGTGAATCCCGTCCGCCCAGCGTGCAAGCCCTTCGGGCGAACCTCCGTACCAGCCGTAATACTTATTCCATGCGATGAGATCCGTGATTTTATTCAGCTCGTTGCCGTCTTCAAGGAACGATGCGGAAGTTGTCATGCGCGTCGGGTCTTCGTCATGCGCCAGTTTATTAAGTTCGGCGACATATTCTGCCGGATTGTCGCCGTATGTTTTAAGCTCATTAAATAATCCCCAGAAACAGATCGAAGGATGATTATATTGCTGTCGTATCAGTTCTTTCAACTGCTCCCGGCCGTTTTCGCGGAAAGAAGGGCTGTTCACAAACCCCTGATCCATGTATCCGCCCGGGCCGACAAAAGGAATTTCCGCCCATGAAACGATTCCTGCCTTATCCAGCATTTCAAGAAAATACGCATCCTGCGGATAATGCGACAGCCGGATCGCATTGACGCCCATTTCAAGCATAATATCCATATCTTCCCTGTGATGTCCCGGCCGCAGTGCATTTCCCGTTTCCGGCCTGTCCTGATGACGGCATACGCCCCGTAACTTCAACGGTTCGCCGTTCAGGAAGAAACCTTTTTCCGCATCCACATGGCAGAAACGAAGTCCCAACGGCTGAACGACACGGTCTGTTTCCCTGCCGGCGGAGATTAACGTCACTTCGGCCGTATACATAAAAGGATCCTTGCGCCCGTTCCATAAATGAGGTTTTGGAATCGAAATGTCGACAGACACCGGCATGTTAACGGCCGCAGCGGGTAAAGTCGCGCCCTGCGATTTCTCCAGAATCAGCCTGTCCCCGTCCCATATCCTGATGCACACGTCTACCGGCGTGTCCTTACCGGAATTGGAGAGCATGACGGCAACTTCTATTCCGGCGTTTTCCTTCGTCACATTACGCTGAATCAGGTAAACGCCCGGAGATGCATAATCAAGCGGGGAAATACAGGCTTCGTCCGTCAATAACAGATAGACGTTACGGTATATCCCGCCGTAAAAATTAAAATCTCCGACAAGAGGCATGATGCCGGCATCCGGGGCATTACTGACCCTTACGGTCAGTTTATTGTCAGCTCCATATTCCACCATATCCGTGATTTCAAAAACAAACGCGCCATACCCGCCACGATGTTCTCCGGCGTAAGAATCATTCACAAAAACCTGCGCAACCGTATTCACCCCTTCAAAACGAAGGAACAGCCGCTTCCCCTTCCAGCCGGAAGAAACGGAAATATTCTTTTCGTAAATACCCGTACCGCGATAATAATCCTGTTTGCCCGACAATGCATCCTGTGCGTTCCACGTATGCGGCAAGTCAATACGTCGCGGCGAATCTTTCTGCACCTGATGCACAAAACGAAAACTCCAGTTCTCATTCAGCAACATTTCTTCCCGCGAAGCAAAAGATAATGAAGGCATCAAAAATGCCGTAATAGTAATTAATAATGTATACAGACAAATTCTTTTCATCGTTTATAAGTTTTCATAATCCGGCCCGGACTGTCGTTTTCCGTTTG
>JAITDQ010000066.1 GCA_031282485.1 Tannerella sp.
GCCCAGCCGTGGCAGAAACTGTGACGGTAATACATGTAACAGTATTTGCCGTAACTGCGGTGTACGTCTATTTTGCCGGCAGGGACAAGTTCGTCGATTCGCGCTGCATTTTTCATCCAATCCAGATCAAAATCTTCCCAGAAGGTGGTCGCGCCGAGGTCCAGCATACCGCCCCAATATTCCCTGATACGGTTCAGGGCGTTCGTATAATCCCCCGCTTTTGCCATGGCGCGCAACATGTAATATCCGTAGAATGTTGAGAAATTCCTGCTGCCGCCGGCCGATATGACTTCCCTGTTGGCTTTTTGCGCGTCCATCAGTCCTGCCAGCGCCATTAATGAGGCGCCCTGTTTGGAATCGTTGTGCGCCGGTTTGTATTTTCGGAGAAGTGCGGCTGCATCCCTGCATTTTGCGGCCATGCCGGCATCTTCCAGGACGGTAAAAAGTTCCGCTCCGCAGTCCATTGTCATCGTCAGCAACGCCTGCAAACCGGCGCTTACGCCTTGT
Organism: Tannerella sp.; assembly: GCA_031282485.1. GTDB lineage: Bacteria > Bacteroidota > Bacteroidia > Bacteroidales > Tannerellaceae > Tannerella. Next base: position 508 of record JAITDQ010000066.1, read on the forward strand.
TGGTTTTCACTCGAAGGCCAGTCCAGGAAACGGAATCCGTCGAGCCGCTCCTGACCGGTTTTATCTATTTTCGTCAAAAGGTGATTCACTAATTGTGCAAGATACTGCTTTTGCTCCGACAGGTAGGCTTTGTCTCCCTGGTAATAATACCAGTCGCGATGTATGATGATCCACCAGAGCGAATAGGAACTTATGCCGTTCATCCACTGCGGAACGGGCGTTGCGTCGCGTACCAGGTCAAGGCTTTTGGGGACAACCTCGTCGTACCCGAAAACCGTATTTATCGACATGACTTCCGGGTGCATATCGCCCAGCCAGACAAGGCGGTCGCGTTTGATGCCGTCCCACAGGTATTCCTGCATGTTAAGGTAGACCGTATAGGCGCCTGTATTCCAGATTTGGTTGAGGCGGTCGTCGTTGCAGCGGAAAGAACCGCGGAATGGTATATCCCTGTGCACGAATACGGCGCTCACTTCCTTCAACTGCAATTCCGTATCGGCATCAAGCAGGTCGATACGTACAAACCGGAAACCGGAATTGCCTGCTTCCGCGACGCCAAGCCATGGCAGGCTCAGTGTGAAATCACGCATGGCATGGTCGTTCGACGCGCCGTTCTCCCCGTCAATGTCACACATGGCCTCACTCACGGATTCGCCGAAACGCACGCGTATATTGACGGGCTTATTCTTTGATCCCTGGCCTGTTACAATCCGGATACCGCCCTGCAATTCCTTTCCGAAGTCAAGCAAAATTGCGGGACGCTCCCTGTCGTCGCTTATCAGGCGGCAAACATTCGCACTGCCCAGGACGGACTGCCCTGTCCCGCGTCTCAAAAGATTTTCCGCATCCCGGATATAAGAAGTGTTGTCCGTGCTTTTCCACACGATACGCGACGCCGTAACATACGTCCGTACCCGCGTATCGGGTAGCGTCCGTTGCATGTCCGCCTGTTCCCATACGGGGGGCAAATTTTCATGTATCTGTTGCGCATTGACAACGCCTGCCGCCGGTATAGACAGGCATATAACCGATAGCAAAGGTGTCCGTAAATACCGGGTTACGGACATGAACTGTGGTAATTTAAACCGAAGAATGTGTTTCATAAAGATTATTATTTAAATTGTTTTTGTGATTTCTTTAAAATGTTCCCATGAGGCCATAGCGTTGCGTCACGCAAAAAACCTGACTGTATATGTGAAAACCGGGACGGTTGGTATCAATCTTCCGGTTAAGCTGCAATACCGGGTGTCCGGCGTGCACATTAAACGATTCCTGCAGGCGTTTGTCAGCCCTTATTGCAAAAATCTGCTGCACGCCGCCCGTCACAATGATCTGATATTTGGAGCGCAACACGTCAAACAGGGATTTATTTTCCATATCACAGTTCAGGAAGCGCGGCAGATTCATATTCGGAAGCATCGTTATGTCGTAGAAAACAGGCGCTTCGTCAATCAGGCGCAGGCGTTCAAAGTAGATGCATCCGGCTTCTTCTTCCTGTGCGTCAATGGAAAAGGAAAAGGCTTCGTTCCATTTGCGCAGTTCCGGTTTTTTCGTTATATGCGTGGCGAGATTCGTGCAGTCGAGCGCCGTTGTCGTACTCATCAGCGACAGGATGCCGATTCCTTTGGGAGTGCCTTTCACGATACTGCCCTTCCCCTGATGACGGATGATAAAATCATCGGACGCCAACTGCTCCAGCGCCTTTCGCACCGTGAGGCGGGCTACGTTATATCGAACGCACAAATCATGCTCGGAAGGCAACAAATCGCCGGAAACATATACGCGCTCCGTTATCTGCGCCCTCAAATCTTCATAAATACGCTTGTATTGCGGCAATTCATTCATGTTTTATGTTTTAAGTATGGGGGGTCAAACGTCAACAACGGTAAAGGAGTAATGCCCTCGCCGTTGCCGTTGCCGTTCAAACAAAAAGTCTCCCCAATTATTCTCAATCCTGTCCATAGTTGTATTTATGCAAACTACTACATTATGCGTAGTAGTTTGCAAAAGTACAACTAATTTTTCAAACTGCCGGATTATATTGTTTTTTTTTTACAAAACATGATGAATGTCATTGTTTTAATTCTATGGTGAACGTTCGTTCGTGCTGTCCGGTGAAGCGGCCGCGGCCGCGGAGGGTGACGACGGCGGAGGCGCTCGCTTTGACGTTGTTGCGGTACGTTACGGTGAAGTCTTTCGGGAAGATCAGGTCTTCGCCGTTGTAGCGGGCGGTGGGGATGGGGGTGACGTGCTTGCCGGTGTATGCCTGACTGGGGATGGGATCGACTTCGGCGTGACGGATGTCGATTTTGGCGGGGGACAGGGTGGCGTACTTCTTGCGGAGGCCGTCGAGTACGTGGAAGAGGGTCTGCAGTTCTTTGGTTTCGGGATGCAGGTTGGCGGCTTTCAGGACGATGCTGCACAGGCTGGTGTATCCGTCGGCGACGGCGGATCGTCGGTCTGTTGCTGCGGGGGCGGTCTGCGCCTGTTTCTCGAGGCGGTCGTGATAGAGTGTGTCTAAACGGCTGTTTTCTTCGGTCAGCGTTTTGAATATCTCGGCGAGACCCAGTACGCCGGCGGCGTTAATCAGTTCCGGCGATGCGTTGTAGCGGCGCAGCAGTTCGTTTGTCATCGTAATTTGCGTTATCAGCGGCTCGCGGTTCAGGTTCCGGAAGCCTTCGAGCAGGTACATGAGTTGTCTGCCGGCCTCGGCTCTGTCGGGTATTGTGCTTAGCGTGCCGGCTTTCACCATGCGTTTGATTTCGTTCAGTATCGCGTCGCATTTCCGGTTGGCTTCGTTGATAGCGGGCGTCAGCAGACTGGCTGACGGGCGATCCATTTCGGATTTCATAGACGTCAGGTCGGCGTCCAGTTTCGTGTACGTGTCCTCTCCTACCGATCCGAGATGTTTCAGATACGGTTCCACTTCCTGCAGCGTCTCGCTCGCGAGACCTGCCAGATTGCCCAGATTCATACTGAACGTATCTAAGCGCGAAAATTTGTTGATTGTTTCCATTTTGTTTGTTATTAAGTTGTCTATTCTGTTTATATATTCTCGTCTCTGTTCTTTCTGTCGGCCTGTCGGGGAATTTTTTTTCCGCTTTTTCAGGTCTGCATCGTGCTTTCAATAATTCTTATTACCGCTTTTACTCCTTGCGTAGGGTTTATAAGAATTATTATTTCCGTTTTTCCGCTTTACATACAATTTATAATAATTCTTATCGCCGCCTTTTCGCCTTGTACGGAACTTGTAATAATTCTTATTCCCGCTTTTCCGTTCCGTACAGAGCCTGTAATAATTCTTATTTCCGCTTTTCCGTTTTTCACAGGGCGTATAAGAATTATTATTCCCGTTTTGCAGGTCTGCATTGTGCCGTTAAGAAAACTTTTTTTCATCTTCCCATTCCGCACAGATTCTCCGAAATTTATCAGGAGCACAAGTCAGAACCGCGTCCGGTTGCAAAATTAATACTTTCCCGACAAAAAAAAGAAAAAATGGAGATAAAAAATTGTATCTCTCAAATTATTTCGGTTCCCGAAGGGGGACACGGTGCACGATGACACCGTGTATCCCCGCATTGAGACGTGTATTTCGGAGGGTTTGCAGCGTACACCGGTACACGGAGCACGGATGCACGCCGCCGCCGTGCATCCCTATCGAATTGCGCCGGTCAATTTGAATACCCATGCATATTCGCCGTCGGAGGGCGAGAACGGGGGCGGCGTAATCGTCACGCTTTTTCCGTTGTGTGAATATCCCACCCGGGCGCTGTTTCCGAGCAGGGTCACGGACGAAGGTTTCCTGTCAACACCCCTGACGGTAATCGCTTTCGCCGGATAGCGGGTACAGATGACGTACAGGTCTTTACCCTTGCAGGTGAAATAAGCCTGTATATCCGGCTGTCGGGCGGCGACGTTCCATGCACGGGTTTCGTAGATAGCCTCGCCGTTACGCCGGAGCCACCGGCCGATGTCGGTGAGGCGCTGCTGCATGATGACGGGGATGCGTCCGTCGGCCGTCGGGCCGATGTTGAGCAGAAGGTTGCCGCCGGCGGAGACTTTGTCTACCAGCAGGTGCACTAACTGTTCCGATGTACTGTAATCCTCGAGCTGTTCGTTTCGGTTATACCCGAAAGAGTGTCCGATGCCGCGACATTCCTCCCAGGGATGCGTGACGGTATCTTCCATTTGGCCGTCGTGAACCAGACCGTACTCAGTCGTATAGATGCCGCCGTGCACACTGCGTGTTTCCTTGCCCCAGCGGTCGTTCACGACCACGGTTTCCCTGACCGGCGATTCGTTGTACAGCCATGCCAGAAAGTCCGTGCTTCTCCACTTTTCCGAAGGATGATCCCATTCGCCGTCCGTCCAGACCACGTCGGGATGATAGCGGTTGACAAGGTCTTTCATCTGCGGAATCATGTGATCCGAGACATAGCGGTCGAGGTCGGACGCGTAAAGCGGATTAAACCACTCATAGAGGGAGTAATAGAACCCCATGTGAAGTCCTTCCTTTTTGACGGCACCGGTCAGGTCGCCGGCCAGATCGCGGTGCGGCCCCACATCGACGGCGTTCCAGTTCCACGCATGTTCGCTGGGCCACAGTGCGAATCCCTCATGATGTTTGGAGGTGAGTACGACGTATTTCGCCCCGGCCTCGCGGAACAGTTT
>JAITDQ010000114.1 GCA_031282485.1 Tannerella sp.
TTCATGCCGGCTTTTATTGAGGTAAAATTGTTTGTTCGAATAATCCGCATAACTCCGTTTATTTAAAAATATCCGCAAAGATATATTTTTTTTCAGAATCCTTTCCAAATAAAATACTAAAAATAATCGCGCCGAAAGAAAGTTTAACATTTCTGCCGGCGTGTTGCAATTCCCTGCCTCACGCGACAACGACATCCATGTTAAAAACGCAACACAAAAAATTATTTTATTTTTATGAAATAACATTACTTTTCCCCGAATTTTCCCCCGAAGTTCCTTCGGACTTCCTCCGACCTTCCTTCGACCTTCCTCCGACGTAACTCCGTCCTCCCCAACAGTTAAAAAAGAACAAAAAAACAACAGCCAATACACTTTCCATTGCAATTAAATACATTTTTTATCACATATTATAAAAGCAAAAAGCCACGAACGCGCCCTTTTTACCGAACAACCGTCCTCATGGAGAACGAAATATTTCCCCCGGCGTCTCAATTTAATAATTCACCCGGACTAATTCCGAAAAAAGGTATTATATTTGCCGAAAAAATATTTGCTTATGATTAACAGAGAACTTTTAAACCCGGAAAGCATTGTCGTTGTCGGCGGGTCGAACAAGACCTCCAAACCGGGCGGCAACTGCGTCCGCAACCTCGTCAACGGCAACTATAAAGGCCGCCTTTACGCCGTCAATCCCGGCGAAACGGAAGTCCAGGGGCTGAAATGCTACCGGCACGTGTCGGAAATACCCCGCACCGATCTTGCCATAATCGCTATCCCGGCCGCACTGTGCTTGGAAACCGTCACGATACTGGCCGAAGAAAAAGGCGTTAAAGCCTTCATCATGTATACCGCCGGATTCGGCGAAGAAAGCCGCGAAGGCGGGGAAATGGAACGAAAGATTGTCGACGTCATCGACCGCGCCGGCGCATGCCTCATCGGGCCGAACTGCATCGGCTTTCTAAACCGTTACCACCACAGTTTGTTTACCCTTCCCATACCGGAAATGGACATTTTCGGGATAGATATGATTTCCAGCTCCGGCGGAACGGCTATTTTCATCATGGAATCCGCGATAAAAATGGGGTTGCGCTTCAATTCGGTCTGGTCGATCGGCAACGGGGCGCAAATCTCCGTCGAAGATGTGGTGGAGTATATGGATATGAACTTCAACCCGGAGACGGATTCAAGGATCAAACTCCTCTACATCGAAAGCATCCGCGACCCCGACAAGCTGCTCGAGCACACGAGTTCGCTCATCCGTAAAGGGTGCAAGATCGCCGCCATCAAGTCCGGCACGTCCGAATCGGGCATGCGTGCCGCCTCGTCGCACACGGGCGCCATGGCCAATCCCGACCTGGCCGTCGAGGCGCTGTTCCGCAAGGCAGGCGTCGTGCGCTGTTTCAGCCGCGAAGAGCTGGCCACCTGCGGAGCCGTTTTCACGCTGAAAGAGCTGAAGGGTAAAAACATCGCAATCGTGACACATGCCGGCGGGCCGGCCGTCATCCTCACCGATGCGCTCTCGAAAGGCGGAATGACGATACCCAAACTCTCGGATCATCTGCCGGCCAAAGAGTTGAAAAGCCGTCTCCTCCCCGGCTCGTCGGTGAGCAATCCGATCGACATCCTCGGGACGGGCGAGCCTGTACACCTGGCCGCGGCCATTGATTACTGCGAAAAGAAATTCGACGAAATAGACGGTATCGCCGTCATTTTCGGCAGTCCCGGCCTGACGCGCGTATACGAGGCCTACGATGTGCTGGACAAAAAGATGCGCACGTGCAGCAAACCGATCTTCCCGATACTGCCGTCGGTAAGCACCGCGCTGGACGAGACCGATTTTTTCGTCAAAAAAGGGCATGTTAACTTCAGCGACGAGGTAGGACTGGCCAATGCGCTGACGAAAATACTCAAGACGCCGCATCCGTTAGCCAACAACCTCGAACTCAAAGGCGTCGACGTCCCGCTGATAAGGCGTATCATCGACAGCCTCCCCGAACCGGCGGGCTACATCGCGCCCGGCGAGGTGCAGCGCCTGCTCCGGGCGGCCGGCATCCCGATGGTCGAAGAACGCGTCTCGGACTCGTGGGACGAGATATGCGACTTCGCCCGGAAGGCCGGTTATCCCGTCGTCGCCAAAGTCGTCGGGCCGGTACACAAGTCGGACGTGGGGGGTGTCGTCCTCAACATCCGTTCGCAGGAACATCTCGCCATTGAATTTAAACGGCTGATGAGTGTCGCGGACGCCCGCGCCGTCATGATACAGCCCATGCTGAAAGGTATGGAACTGTTTGCCGGAGCCAAATATGAAGAGAAATTCGGGCACATCGTCCTGTGCGGACTGGGAGGCATCTTCGTGGAAATATTCCGCGACATCGCCTCCGGGCTTGCCCCGCTTGCAACCGAAGAGGCGCTCTCCATGATACGCTCGCTGAAAGGATACCAGGTGTTTGACGGCGCACGCGGACAGAAAGGGATTGACGAATATCAGTTTGCGAAAATCATCGTACACCTGTCCGCCCTCCTGCGCTTTGCGACCGAAATCAAAGAGTTGGACATCAACCCGCTTCTTGCCACGGAGAATGGCATCATAGCCGTCGATGCGCGGATAAGAATTGAAAAGGACTACTAACGCAGCGTACAGTTATGGCGGGAGGAATGAAGCGGCTGGCGAAAGAAACGGCCATTTACGGAGTAAGCAGTATCATCGGGCGGTTCCTTAACTATATGCTGGTGCCCCTGTACACCCGTACGCTCGAAAGCACGGGTGAATACGGTATCGTCACCCACATCTACGGCATGACCGCCCTGTTCATGGTCATACTGACCTACGGCATGGAGACGGGCTTCTTCCGTTTCATAAACAAAAAGGAAGAAAAAGCCCCCATGCGGGTATACGCCACCACGCTGTACAGTGTCGCCTTCACATCCGTTCTTTTCATGGCCGGCGTCCTGATCTTCCTCCGCCCCGTGAGCGATGCGCTCGGATACGCCGCTCACCCGGAATACGTCGGCATAATGGCGTGCGTCGTGGCCGCGGACGCTTTCTGCGGCATCCCCTTTGCCTGCCTGCGCTACAGGAGCAGGCCGGTTCGTTTCATGATCCTCAAACTGCTGAATATCGGCCTGAACATCGGCCTGAACATTTTCTTCCTCATCATTTGCCCGACGATCAACGCCGTCCACCCGGAATGGATCAGCTGGTTCTACCGCCCCGAGTACGGTGTCGGTTACATCCTCATATCAAACCTGATTACGACCGCCTTCACCCTCGTGGCGCTTATCCCGGATATGATACCGGGGTTTCGTGCGAAATACGACGCGCGGCGTCTGCGGGAGATGCTGCGTTATTCCTTTCCCATCCTCATCCTCGGCATCGCGGGAATACTGAACCAGACGGCCGATAAAATCCTGTTCCCCTACCTGTTCGACGACCGGGACTATGCCGAATCGCAACTGGGAATATACGGCGCCTGTTTCAGGATTGCGGTCGTAATGGTCATGTTTATACAGGCGTTCCGGTACGCCTACGAGCCGTTCGTCTTTTCCAAAAACAGGGATAGCGACAACAAAAAAGCATACGTCGAGGCGATGAAATATTTCATCATATTTTCGCTCATAATCTTTACGGGCGTGATGTTTTACTTAGATTTGCTGAAACATTTCGTGCCCGAAAAATATTATGCGGGGCTTGTTGTCGTGCCGGTCGTCATGCTTGGGGAGCTGTTTTTCGGCATCTACTACAATCTGTCCATTTGGTACAAACTAATCGACCGGACGCAGTGGGGCGCCGGATTCTCCATTACGGGATGCGTCGTCACCCTTGCAATCATCATCGGTTTTGTGCCGCGTTACGGATTCATCGCCTGTGCGTGGGCATCGTTCGCAAGCAATCTGCTGATGATGCTCCTGTCCTATTTCACCGGTCAGCGGAAGTTCCCGGTAAACTACGACCTGCGTTCCGCACTCACATACACAATAATCGCCGCCGCATGTTACGCCGCAGGCATGATACCGCAAATAGATTCCATATATTTGCGGCTCGCATACCGCACCGTCATCCTTAGCGTCTTCATCGGAATATTCATCAAAAAAGACCTCCCCCTCACCGAAATTCCTTATATAAGGAAGTTCATGAAATAAAGGGAGAAATTTAAATACCTTCCGTTATTTCGTATTTGTTTTTGCCGATAAAGAGGAGCCTCGGAGCAGCTCGTCTAAGTATTCCCAGTACAGCGTTTGAATGGAATAGTTCGGAATGATCAGGGACAATTTCGTAAAACTGCGCTCTTTTATGGTCAGCAAACCCATATAGAACAGCAACGACGTGAAATAACGCTCGTCATTCAGTCTGTCGAGGGAGAATTTCTCCAGTATTTCGGCTGTGATGCCTCCGTCCTTTATTATCTGAAGCAGGGTCTCACGGTTCTTTTCGTTCTGCGTGAGGCGTCGCAAGCGATCATAATCCGTCTGCAGGTTATAGTCGATAATCTTTTCCGGCGGACACCCCGACATAAGTATCTGTTCAAAAAAATATATAATCATGGCCGGGTTAGAAACGCGGTTTCCCCCGTCCGGGTGAAACAGATAGCCGTTGTAATACGCCTCCATGTCCACGTTGATTAACACCGGGTCAACGCCGGTTTCCGTCATCAGCCATTCCACTTCCTGCTGCGTAAAACCCATCATTTCGTTATACTCGATTCCCAGCGTAAGTATTTTGGCGATGTTGTAACCGCTGGTCAGGTCGTCGAACATCACAGGCGAGATACCAGTGACGAACGTCCGGTAAACGATGGACGATTTGGTGCCGGTCTTAATCTTCTCATAAAAATCGCGCACCAGCCCGTTGGCTGCAACCATCGCGTGGTAGAAAT
>JAITDQ010000280.1 GCA_031282485.1 Tannerella sp.
GCCTTTTTTTCCTTTGATTTTCAGGGCGCAGTGTCCGGCGATGTTTTGTCCGAAATTGACCATGTAATTTCCGTTATACGGTTTGATTTCCACCGGTTTCAGTTCACGGTGCACGCGTATCGGTTCGTTTTTCTGCGCCACAAGATTTCGATTAACGCGGTGGTCTTCATAGACATTATCCCAGGCCGTATCGTCGAATCCGGGTTTATTCCAGTCCGGAATGATTTTACGGGCGTCGATGGTTTGTCCGGTAAAGTTGTCGGCGCGCCGGATATAACCGTCGGTATTGATTTTCCACGAATCGTCGGTAATGAATATGTCTTTGGAACCGTCGTCGTAGACCACCGCTAATTGAGCGATTAAGCGCCGGTCGAGAGCGTAAAAGCCGCGATGCGGGAAAACACGATTCCACTTTATTCCGCCCATACGTCCGAGGCACCAGCCGTCGGAAAGTGTGGCGGCAAGCACGTTTTCACCTTTTTCGAGCTGGTCGCTGAGGTCGAAGGTCTGGTATTGAAGGCGGTTGAAATAATTCGTCCACTCGGGCGCCTGCAACCGGTCGCCGATACGTTTTCCGTTGAGCCACATTTCATAATAGCCTAATGCGGAAACGTATAAAAAAGCCTGTTTCGGCTGTTTGCCGACGGCAAACGATTTGCGAAGCAGCGGCGAAGGGGTATAAGGCGGATTTTCCCAGTATTCTCTATTGAAATCTTTTGATTTGTAATTATTTTCCACATACGATTTGTAGTTTCTCAATGCCGTATCGGGCTGGTCGCCTATCCATCGCGCCTGCCATTCAAACGGTTGCATGATACCGGTCACCCAGTACGCCGGTTCGCTCCATTCGGATTCGCCGGAGTTGCTCCAGATTTTCACTTTCCACCGGTAGCGTTGCATACTTTTCAGGTGTGCGCCCTCGTAAACCACCTGTATTGACTGATTTGAAGGGACTTTCCCACTGTCCCAGACATCTCCCCGGTTGTTTGCCAGCGCTTCGGACGATGATGCTACCAGAATCCGGTACGCTGTTTGCTTCTGATTCTTAGGAGCGTCGCCGGTTTGCTCTATCTTCCACGACAAACGCGGCTGCTCAACGTCTATCCCAAGCGGATTGACTAAATATTCGCATGTCAGCCCCGTGACATAAACTTTCTTCTGCAACAACGGCATCGAATAGCATGAAAACGAGGCGAAAACGGCAATAAATGTGAATACTGTAAAAAATTTTTTCATCGTTATGTTTGAATAATTGTTCCGAAACTATAGAACACCTTTTGTGCTGGGCAATTCATATTTGTAAACATCGCGTCCGACAGCCATTTTTATGGCTTTGGCCAATGCCTTGAATATGCCTTCGGCTTTATGATGTTCGTTTTCGCCTTCCGCTTTTATATTAAGGTTCATCCTTGCCGCATCGCTTAATGACTTGAAGAAATGGAGGAACATCTCCGTCGGCATCTCCCCTATCTTTTCGCGTTTAAATGTCACATCCCAGACAAGCCACGGCCGTCCGCCGAAATCGAGCGCCACGCTGCACAGGCAGTCGTCCATAGGCAGACAGTAGCCATAACGCTCTATGCCGCGTTTGTCGCCCAACGCTTTCAGGAGAGCTTCGCCGAGCGCAATCGCCGTATCTTCTATCGTATGATGCTCGTCCACATTGAGGTCGCCATTGACTTTTACCGTCAAATCCATACCCCCGTGCTTCCCGATTTGTTCGAGCATGTGGTCAAAGAAACCTACGCCGGTAGATATGTCGCAGACGCCGCGTCCGTCAAGATTAACGTCAACGCGGATGTCCGTTTCTTTCGTTTTACGTTGCACAACGGCCTGACGCTCTCCGGCAAAAAGGAAATCTTTAATCCTGTCCCACGAATCAAATGTACGGTAATTTTTTCCCTGCGCTCCCCTGCCCTCTTCTTTGCCGTTTTCCGCACCGGGTTCGGGTTCCGCAGATATCAGGATGCCTTTGCATCCGAGGTTTTCGGCCAGTTCCATATCCGTTTGCCGGTCGCCGATGACGTATGAATTTTCAAGGTCATAATCGCCGGTCATGTATTCCTTGAGCATGCCTGTCCGCGGCTTGCGATTCGGCGAGTTGTCTCCGGGAAAAGACGTATCAACAAGTATATTGTCAAATCGAACACCTTCGCCGGCAAACACTTCCAGCATTTTATGCTGCACGCGGTCGAAATTCTCCTGCGGATAGGAAGACGTACCCAAACCATCCTGATTGGTGACTATAACGAGTTCGAAATCAAGATTTTTACATATAAAATACAGGTTACGTATAACTCCCGGAAGAAATACAAGCTGTTCAAGCGTGTCAACCTGAAACGTTACGGGCGGTTCCACAATGAGTGTACCGTCACGGTCAATAAATAAGGCTCTTTTTTTCATCCAAACTTGATTTAACAGTTGAGAGTTGAGAGTTATTTTCTTCAACTCTCAACTCTCAATTTTCAACTTTAAAACGGCAAATCCGTGTTGTCATCGGAAGGTGATATTCCCGTCATTACGGGCGGCTGGTTTACAGGCAGCCGGTCTATGGGCGGCACGAATCCGTCGTCTGCCGGCAGGTCTTCGTCCGGATCTACTTTCCATGCGCGGATGTCGTTATACCAGCGACCGTTATATTCACGACAGTCTATATCAAAACTTACTTTCACGGACTGCCCTTCCCGGATATTATACTGGTCTATTTTGTCACCCCAGAGATTAAACATCATCTTGCGCGGATATTGTGAAGTTTGTTCGTATTCAATCACATAATCCTGCTTTTTCCATGCTCCGTTTTTTCCTTCTCCCGTCTGAACGGGTTGTACGGCAATAATTTTTCCTCTTACTTCCATAACTTATAATTGTTTCAATGCGTTTATTAATATTTCGTTTTCTTCCGCCGTCCCGACCGTAATACGCAGACATCCGAGACACAAAGATACATTATTCCGGTTACGTACTACAATCCCTTTATCTATCAGTTTATTGTAAATGTCCTTCGCATCCGGCACTTTCACTAACAGGAAATTTGCATCCGACGGATTTATCTTTTCCACCAAGGGTATTGCAGCAAGTTTCCCGGCAAATATCCCGCGCTGTTCAAGCAACATCTTCACCCATTCATTCTTTCGACCTTCGTGCTCCAGCTGTTCGCTCACAAATTTTTGTGTCAGCATATTTATGTTGTACGGATATTTCACATTATTCAGATAGCCGGTTATCCGTTCGGAAGCGAAAGCCATGCCGCATCTCACGGAAGCAAGCCCCCATGCTTTGGAGAATGTCTGCAAGACAATCAGTCCCGGATATTCATCCAGCGCTTCCAGCCACGACGGTTGGGACGAGAAATCAATATATGCCTCGTCCATTACAGTGATTCCTCCGAAGCCGTTCAATATTTTCAGCGTTTCGTTGCGATCCATGAGATTACCCGTAGGATTATTCGGCGAACAAAGGAATATCACTTTTGTCTTTTCGTCGACCGCCTTCAAAATCCGCGCCGCATCGAGCGAATAATCATCATTCAACAAAACCTTGCGATACTCGACGTTATTAATATCGGCGCATACATTATACATATTATAGGTCGGATCCATTGCAACAATATTATCTTCTTTCGGTTCGCAAAAGATACGTATAATGAGATCGATCGGTTCGTCGCTGCCCACCCCCAACATGATTTGTGAAGGACGTACATTTTTAATTTTCGCAATCTTCGCCTTCAGTTCCTCCTGCAACGGATCCGGATAACGGTTATAAGGAACATTCATCGGATTCTCATTTGCATCAAGAAAAACCGAAGCCTCCCCTTTAAATTCATAACGCGCACAGGAATAAGGTTTCAGATTACGTATATTTTCCCTAACCAGTTTTGATATTTCAATCATAACATGTAACAATTTTTGTGACAAAGGTAGTGAATGTCGTGAGGTATGCAAAATAAACTCGCCCGTGATAACAATTAATAACACTTGACGATCAAACATTGGCTCAATATTTGCGGTCAGCCCGACCGCTCCGGCAGAGCGGCGCCGTAAAACGCCTTTTCACTATTATGCCCCTTCATTCAAAGCATACAATAAGCATGCTGATATATCATCTCGTTCGATGTAAGGATAATCGGCCGGAATTTCGTCAAAACTCATGCCTGCTGCAACCAAATCCGGCATTTGTGCTACCGTAAAACGCATGTTGCTAATGACCGGCTTACCATTACAAACGTTTACGTTCATTGTAATGCGATTTAATAAATGATTTTCCATGACGAATTTCCTTATCATTTTTATGGGGCAAACTTACATGAAATTTTCCGGTTTTACAAACGCTGTAAAATAAATTTCACAAGGTCACCTCTCCACAATTTATTTTTTGACTGTCCCGCTATCCTAAAAATAAAGGTAATTATTGTAATTATCAACTAATTACATAATTACCTTTAAAAATCATCTCCGGTCACCTTATCAACTCAGCTTTGAAAGCGCTTCTTTTATGCGTTTAAGCGCTTCGATGATGTTTTCGTCGGATGTGGCGTAGGAGAGGCGGATACATTCGGGAGCGCCGAACGCTGCGCCTCCTACCGTTGCGACGTGAGCCGATTCAAGCAGGTACATCGCAAGGTCTGCCGCATTTCCGATCTTGCGGCCGTCGACGCTTTTTCCGTAGTAATAGCTTACCTCGGGGAAGAGGTAAAAGGCGCCCTGCGGGACATTCAGGTTCACGCCCGGTATCTCTTTGAAGAGGCCGACAATCAGGTCGCGACG
>JAITDQ010000299.1 GCA_031282485.1 Tannerella sp.
CACGCCGTCGGCAGGCGCGCGGAACCAGCCCTGATAACCGGCCATAATCAATCCCTTGTAATCGGGATAAAGCGTTTTTTTGGAATGTTTGTTTTGCGACATTCCCGCCGTCGCGATGCCGAAGCAGACGGCCATAAGCATAAATAATTTCATTTTCATATCTGTCTATTTTTTAAATATTCCCATCATTTGATAATAGTTTTCCAGTTGTCTGAGCATGATTTTCTCGCCCGCTCCGACTTCTATGAGGTCGGGGCCGTTGTCGGCGCCATATCCACCGTAGGCGGCCGAGCGGATGTCGGGGAGATAAATCGGCCATTTACCGCCGTTCCAGGTGTATCCGAAAAGGAAAGGCACGAGGTCGTAGGGCTGAAATTCGCGTTTCCAGTCGATTTGAAACTTGATGAAAGGCTCGCCGGGAACGGTGGCTATCACGTAGCGGTTGTTAATGGAAATCACCGAGAAATGCACGTTGTAGTGCAACTTTTTGTCGTACCGTCCGGTGAAAAACAGCGAATCGGCATACACTTTGATGTCCGTCTCGTCGAGGGGATTGGGATAGAGCGACCGGGCGAGTTTCACCGTTTCGATGGAGAGGAGTTTGCCCATGCGGTCGATCAGGTCGTAGTTCGAGGGGCGCGGGTCGTCGGGGCCTGTCCTGCCGCCGTCCTTGAACAGCGGCGCCTGATTGCCTCCGCCGCCCTGCACAAACAGGCAGGTGATGGCGTTGTCGAAAGCCTCCTCGGTGTATTTGGTGGCGTAACCCACGTAGTCGGCCGAAATCTCGAAATTGTTCCATGCCACGTCGGGGTGGCAGGCGTAGTTCATAATCAGCGCCCGGGTCGTTCCGTTCGCGTCTTCCAGTTTGATGACGCCCACGGCATTATCGACCGGCCCGTGCGGTATGCGTTCGGGGTTGACGGCGCGGTAATGCTCGTCGCCCAGCCACGATTCACGCGCCCGCCCGTCTTCACGGAGAATCAGACGGTTGAAACTCAGTTGCGGGAAATAGCGGTGTCCGCCCGATATGCGGGCGTCGAACATGTTGTCCGATGCGGCCTGCATGGCCGACGTGATGCGTCCTTCCAGCCATTCCTGCGGCCCCGCCTGCGCCGAGTGGGTGTGTTGCGGACAGAAATAGACCTCTTTCAGTTTGAACCGGCTTTTCAGATTCTCCGCCAAGGGGATGTTCGTGTAGCCGCCCAAGTCGATGGACACAAACCCGATGCGGGTGTTCCCGGCCTCCAGAATCAGCGTCCTCACATACAGGGAATCGTGAACGGGATACCTCGGATTCGGCGGGGTGATATTGACTTTCGCCGTGCCTGCCGACAGTTTGCCGGCGGCAAAAGCCTGATTCGGATGGACTAACATGCATCCGAACAGGAGCAGAATGGATATGTATTTAATATTTTTCATTTGTTTGTATTTTTTATTTGCCGCCAATGCACTAATTTTATTCGTGCATCAGCGGCTTAAATTAATCATGGATTAAAAAATCATGCTTTGTTTCATTTGTATAATTTTAAAATTATTCAGGGTATACGACAAAAATCCGCAAGATATGAAAATAAACGGCAAAATCTCTCCCGAAGCGTCTCGTTCCTCGCTCAAAGAACCTAAATCCTCACTCGGAGAACCTAAATCCTCACTCAGAGAATCTAAATCCATGCTCCGAGCATGAAAACCTTCGATTCCCGATAGACTTTCGGTTAATATTGCTCCTGTCGTAACGGTTAATTCTTTTTTCGAGATGCTATTCTTTTTGAGCCTGTATTCTGTTTGGCAAACAGCAAGTCCGAAGGACTTTAATCCGGATAACCCCGTGCAAGCGAAGCGCAGCTCGGGGCAGGATGCCACCACCCTCACCCTCAACCCCGTGAGGGGTTGAATGTAGATGACTGAAATGTTGGGGACATTGAGTGTATCGGAGACATTGTGGACAGGTTGAACTCCATACGGAGTTCCTGTGGACGTGGAAGCGTCTTTCTTACCCCGAGCTGCGCCTTCGGCTTGCACGGGGTTATCCATCTTATACACCTTCGGTGTATGCATTTGCCTGTTTTCTACCTGCAATAACAGCATCTCAAAAAAGAATTGACTGTCGTAACCATTTTATATCCTCAATAGAGTTTTTTTGTCGTACGTCCGGGTTATTTACTGTTCCGTCCCCAGATTGCCGTTGATGTAAGTATTTTTTGCCCTGTTGACAATGTTCACCTTTCCTTTGACGGTATTTTCGCTCACGATAGCACGCAGGACATTTTCGCCCAGCGACACCTGCGGCGCATCCTGTCCGAAGTCGCATCCGCGGATGACGACCGAGCCGCTGCGCGCCTGAATGGCCGCCCGTCCTTCCTTGTTCCTGTCCCACTGCACGAAGATGCAATCCGAGAATCCGACCGTTCCGCGTCCCTCTATCACAGCGTTTTGATTGCAGGGCCCCCAGAACGCGCAGTTGACAAACCGCACATTACCGCGGTTGGCATCCGTCACGACGACCATCGTCGGGTCGGAGCCGTTCATGGCGACAAATTCACCGTTGGTAATCAGCAGACCAAAGGCTGCGCTCTGTTCGACAAGCACGGAATTGTGGCAGGCGTCGGCGCCGATGCCGAGGAAATTGCCGTTACATGCGCCCGTTGCGCCCGAACTTGCGCCGAACTTGTACCCCGTTTTGTAGCCGTAGCAGAAGGTGTTCAGCACATAATGCCAGTCGGTGCGCTCGAAAATGAAGGCTTCGCCGTTCTCCTTTTGCCAGTTGAAGAGGGTGGGTTTCATGCTCCACCACGGGTTCCAGTGCACGTTTTCGATACGTCCGATGTCGTAGATTCCGTCCACGAAGATGCCGCGCCGCAACGGTTGTCCGCTGATGTTGCGTATCAGCGCCCGTTCATTTTTGGATGCGTCGATGGCGTTGTAGGGATTCAGCATTTCGACGTCGAGCAGGGCGGGATTTTTACCCCGCATGGCTACTGCCCAGGGATAGGCGTCGGGGATTTTCTCCGGATCCTGCGAGGGCCAGTACATGACGACGCCGCGAAGCGTACTGTTGGTATTCAGCGTGATGCACGGGTCGGCGTTTTCATTGCCGCGGTTTCCCGTAATCAGCAGGGTTGTGCCGTCGTCGCCCGGCTTGGGCAGATTGGCATCGCGGATGCCGTTGTGCGACGGGACGGATTCGATGCTGCCCTTCAGCGTGACGGCCTGTGGAACGTTTATACTGCCGGCCAGCAGAAACGTGCCGCGGGGAATGTAAACCGTGCCTCCTTTCGTGCCGAACGAATCCATTGCCTTCTGAAAAGCCTGCGCATCGTCCGTTTTGCCGTCGCCCTTTGCCCCGAAAGCAGTGACCGAAACGACATCGACCGATTCGGGATACGGCTGTATGTCCACATTTTTATTCTGCGCAAACGAAAAACCGCACGCAGCAAACAAACCCGAAACAACGAATGTGAAAAATTTTATATGTTTCATGATGCTTTATTATTTAACAGTTTGTTCAATCAAACCGGCGATTTTAGCCGGGTCATTCGGTTCGAGCGGATAATGGCCTCTGCCCGGATCAACGATGACCGTCATTTTCCCCGAATAACGTTTTTTCACCTCGTTGGTCTGGGTTTTCAGGTTCGGGTCGAGACTTCCGCTTACGTGTATCAGAGGCACTTTCGCCGTCGCCAGCGGTTTCAGGTTGTCCATCGGCTGCACTTTGGCCAGCGAGGAACGCAAAATCGGGTTTTCGCCGTAAATGCAGGACACCTTTCCCGGATTTTCGATGCCCCACACATAGACCTCTCCCGTGGCCGCGCCCCGTCCGGCCAGTACGGGTTTCGGCGAAAAGCCCTTGCCGGTCAGGTAATCATACACAATGTCCCAGTGTTT
>JAITDQ010000375.1 GCA_031282485.1 Tannerella sp.
GTAGAAACTACATCAAATAATGTGCCAAAAGAAAAATAAAACGGAATGAACAAGTTTGTCAAAAAAAAATGACATTATGGCATACCGGATTTTTTCATTATCTCATACGGCAGGTTCATGTTACCGTCGGAAAAAAAGATCCCGAAGCAAAGTCGCGCCCCGGGATCTTCCAAGTATTATGAAAAAAAAAGTTATATGCTACTTTATAAATATTTTTTTAGACCAGGAATCAACTTTCATGAAATAGATGCCTGTTGACAAATCCGAAACATCGACTTTCATCTTCGTATTGTTAATAACGACCGATTTCTTCCGGTTTCCGGAAGCGTCAAAAAAGAAAGCCGTCCGTCCGACGAGTTCTTCGGGAACCGTCAAGTCGAAATATGATACCGCCGGATTCGGATACACTTTGACGTCATCTTCCCTGACAGCGCCTTCCGCCTTTTCCGTATCCGAATAGGTATAGACACAGTATGCGGTCATTGACCCGCCGGCTTTTTCGCCATAATATTCGCAACGAGCCATATCTCCGTCGCTATCATACAGGCAGACGATCTTTCCGTCATACGTCCAGTCGTCGCCGGAAGCGACATGCGATGTACAGACGACTTCGCCTGCGTTTTCGCTACGGGAATAAGCATATTTTCCCGCATTTTTCCATGATCCGGTATTCTCCCATAACTGTATGATTTCTTCACTCAGCCTGCCTTTTTCATCATACGCATACCGTATGCGGGTCATGGGAATATCCCACGCTCCGGTGTCTTTGTTACGATACATTTTTACATATTCCGCCACGCGACCGTTTTCGTCACAGTTCCAGTTTCCTTTTACGGCAGGCTTTTCCGCCCAGTTTTCCGAATTTTTGTCCCACCGATAGATGAACGAATAACTCTTTTGTCCTTTCCCGTCGTAGTAAGTTTCCGTTTTCGACGGATTTTCACGGGCGTTCGAAGCCGCAACGCCCGAAACGGCAACCATAACGTTTTCGCCGTAAGAATAATCGCACTCCGAAACATCCGTCCACACACCGTCTTTCACGTTCCAGCGCTGGTTTTGTTCGGAAGTTTTCCGTCCGTTTTCGCCATAAACGAAACGCGCCCTCTCAAGCGGCGTCCCGTCCGGGCGATAAAATGTCATACCGGAAAGTTTTTTGGGCGAAGCGCCATTGCCAAGCCTGATATGTGCCGGCTCCATATTCAACGGATTACGTATACTTTGAGCCTGAACGCAGATGGCAACCATCATCACTGCAACAGATAAAAAACCAATTTTACGTCTCATAACACAATTATTTTTAATCATTTGTCATTTAATTACCATTTGTCATTTCCATGTATGGAGAGGCAAAGATATATTTTTTTCGTTAATCCGAAAATTATTTTCGAGAAAACTTGCTGCATAATAACGGACGAAACTCCTCAACCTTGCGGTTCGCAAGACATTCTCCGGTGACAGATCATCGGAATGTTCTATAAAAACATCTGATAATAAATATATTAAAACGAAACAGGAAATCTAATAAAATTAAACGCACACCTTTTTTGCTGTATATATTAATTATTATATGTACATTTGCGCTGCTTTTATGGAAAAGAATGAGATAACGAATGGTCTGGGAAAGGAAGAAGAAAAAGAAAAAAAACTACGCAAATCGTTTTTCAGCTATATTATCCGTAGCCTTAATCGTTAATCTGGGTTTGTACTGGCTTCCGGGTTCCGTCTTTGGTCTGCAGATAAAAAAGGTTGATTTATTAGCGGATATACGTGTATCATCCGAAAAAGAGGAGGATGACGTTTCTGCTTTTTTAACAGATGATGACGACGAATACCTTTCCGGCATATCCGATGACGTTGCAACGGAGATAAATCCGGCGGATTCCGTCATACAGCCTCCGCCTCCCGTTCCGCCGGGAAATACGGAGCCGGATTCTTCCGGTACGGAGAAAAATCAAAATACAGCTCCGAAAACATCCGGCGATGACGATAAAAGCAATGTCGACTACCTTTCCAACACGGATATAGAAGATTTTTCCGCCGGTCATACCGGGCTTCGACGTTTTTTTGCGGCGCTTAACAATCTAAATCATTTAGGACGCCCCGTTCGCATCGCTTTTTTGGGAGATTCCTTTATCGAAGGGGACATTCTTGTTGCGGATTTCCGCGCCCAAATGCAGCAGTATTTCGGCGGACGCGGGGTCGGCTTCATCCCCATTACATCAAACGTTGCGCAATACCGTCCGACGATCAAACAAAGCGCCGACGGATGGAAAACGTATTCGATCATAAAAAATAAAAACAGGAAGTACGTCCTGTCCGGCCTGTCATTCGAACCGTCGTCCGACAATGCGATTATACGGTTTCAAACGGTTGATATGTATCCCGGGCTGGAGGAGGTGTCATCCATCAAATTCATTTATTCGAATAACAAAAATACCGGCCTGTCGTTGAAAATCGATACGGACACATCGTATTATGAACTGCCGGCGGCGGAAACGGTAACGCAATATGAAATAAACGGGACATTTACGAAAGGAACCATGCGGTTCAGGAACGCCGCCGGGCTAAACGCCATAGGCGTCGCCTTCGAAGACAACCGGGGCGTCATTGTCGACAACTTTTCCCTCCGGGGTAATTCCGGCATCATCATGGCGGAACTTGACGGCGAAAGTTGCCGCGAACTGCAACGCATAAGGCCTTACGATCTGCTCGTCCTGCAGTACGGGCTGAACGTTGCCAGCGATTCGATACGCGAATACGGCTGGTATCGCAACCACATGGTTTCGGTGATCGAACATTTGCAGGACTGCTTTCCGGACGCCGACATCCTGATACTCGGCGTGTCCGATCGCAGCCATAAAAGCGGAGGGGCTTACAGCACAATGCCTGCGGTATTATCCCTTTTGCGTGCGCAACGCCAGACGGCTCAGAAAACCGAAGTGACGTTCTGGAGCATATTCGCCGCAATGGGCGGACGGAACAGCATGATCAAATACGTGGAGTCGAACTGGGCAAGCAAAGACTATACGCATCTCAGCTTCCGGGGAGGACGCGAAATCGCCAAAGCCCTGTTTGATGCCATAATAACGGAAAAAGACTTGTACGATGATGAAGAGAGATTGGTGGAAAGGTAAAATCAGAAACTTGACAATCGCTTTGGGAAGCCTTATTTTCATCTTCTTCATCGTAAGTACCGGGAAAATAAGAGCTGTAAAAAGCGCGGAAGCGGATGAAACAGCCAGTCTGCCTCCGCTGACGGATAGCGTTTGCTGCTCGCTGCCGTTCATCAACGACACGCTGTGCGTCGTCCACGACCCGGCGAAATCGTTGCAGCCGTTCATCAACGGTCTGAAAGAACTGAGGGCGGGAAAAGATACGGTTATCAACATCATACACCTTGGAGATTCGCATATCCAAGCCGGCTTCCTGAGCGGACAAACGATGCGTATGCTGCAAACGACATTCGGCAATGCGGGACGCGGGTGGATCGCGCCGTTCAAATTATCAAAAGCCAACGAACCGAACGATTATTTTATATCGTCCAATATAAGGGAATGGATCGTCGGGCGTTGCATACAGTCGTCGCCAAAATGTCCGTGGGGTATCGGCGGTATCGGGATACAGACGA
This sequence comes from Tannerella sp., assembly GCA_031282485.1. GTDB lineage: Bacteria > Bacteroidota > Bacteroidia > Bacteroidales > Tannerellaceae > Tannerella. Next base: position 3,629 of record JAITDQ010000375.1, read on the forward strand.
GCGCCCCGAAGATAGACTTCAATCTTGTAATAGCGCCCAACAACGGCGCAGGATACAGCTTTAACAAAGTATTGTTATACCGCGACCGGAACGCGATGCCCATGGCGCCCTCGCCACATTATTCCGATTCCATACTCGCCTTGTCGTGGGGCGAAGGTCTTTGCGAAGATATCGCCGTCGATACGTTTGTGACAGCCGGCCTGTTGGATACCTTTAAACTTACGGGTATCGGCCTCGACAAAGACATCGTTAAAAATAACGGCTCACACAACAGTTTATACTACGGTTTCATGCTGTTGAATGGTTTTCCGGGTATATTATACCACTCGATCGGCGTGAACGGGGCACGGTTTGTTGATTATACGAACCGCAACTATATACGTCAGTTAGCGCTGCTCAAGCCGTCGCTGCTCATCGTTTCGCTGGGCACGAACGAATCGTTCGGGCGCCAGTTCGGCAAGGAACAGTTCCGCTCGCAGGTTGACGCCTTTATACAGTTAGTAAAAGAAGAACTGCCCGAAACGGCCTTACTGATAACAACACCGGCCGAATCCTACAAACGCGCCTACAAAAACAAAAAACGATATTACGTCCGTAACGACAATATCGCCAAAGTTGCGGATGCGTTAACCTCGTATACGCGGGAAAAGGGAATTGCATGCTGGGACTTGTTTTCGATAACGGGCGGCAATAACTCGTGTAAAAACTGGTTCGAAGCCGGCATGTTCGGACGCGACCGCATCCATTTTTCAAGTAAAGGATACGGCGAACAGGGCGTTTTGTTATACAAAGCGCTTATCCGTTCCTGCATGGACAGCGAAACGGGAAACGATATCATAATGGCGAATACGGATATGGAAAATTTATCTGCCGAAGATATTATTATCTCCGGTTTCGCCGACCCGGATTCGGAACAGGATTCGTTCCCCGATATAAATGATAATTCGGAATCATTCGAAGACAGTTTCGAAGATATAACCGAAACAGAACTCGAATCCGAAACAGAATCGACGGAAGAAATATTAACAAACGAAAAACTGACGGAAGAAAAACTGATTAAAACAGGAACGGAAAAACGCGATGCGAAACGGGAAAACAATGAAAAATCACCGGCAGAAAACCCGGTAACGGAGGAAATGCAAAGCCCGGAAAGGAATGTTAAGATTAATGCGGCGACTGGGGAAAAAACGGTAGCAAAGGAGGTGCAGGATGTGGAATGATATCGAAAAATATTTTAATGAGTTGTCATTCCAGAAGTTACTTGAACTGTTCAAATATCAGCCCGAATCACCGATGCTGTTCAGCACGGGGTTGTTTTTGTTTCTGTTTATCGGGTTCTATATCATTTACAATTCGTTACGCGACCGGTCAAACATACGAATCATATATGTGATTCTTTTTTCCATTTATTTTTATTACAAAACAAGCGGATTGTGGTTTATACTCCTGATTTCTACGGCGACTTCCGATTTTTTCATCGGTCGTGTAATTCCCGAAGTGCGAAGCCGGATCGGGAAAAAACTGTGGATAACGTTGAGTATCTGCATCAATCTCGGCATGTTGACCTGCTTCAAATACACAAATTTCCTGTACGAAATGGCGATCGGTTTCTGGCATACGGTTGGCGGGCTTATGAACGAGCCGGTACTGAAAGGAATGACGTATGAACCGCTTGACATCTTTCTTCCCGTCGGGATATCCTTCTTCACCTTCCAGTCCATGAGCTATACAATCGACGTCTACCGCGGCCAGATAAAGCCCGTCACGAAATGGACGGATTATCTTTTTTACGTATCGTTCTTTCCCGGATTAGTGGCCGGGCCGATTGTCAGGGCAAAGGATTTTATTCCCCAGATATATAAAAAACCGGTACTCCTCTATAACCAAATGGGAGAAGCGCTATACCTGATTATCTGCGGATTATTTAAGAAATGCATCATATCGGACTATATAAGCGTGAATTTTGTCGACCGCATTTTCGACGCGCCGGCTCTTTACACGGGAGTTGAGAACCTTGTGGGCGTGTACGGTTATGCACTTCAGATATATTGCGATTTCTCCGGCTATTCCGACATGGCAATAGGCATTGCCCTGTTGCTGGGTTTCCGGTTCAACATCAATTTCGACTCGCCATACCGGTCGGCGTCCATTACGGAATTTTGGCGAAGGTGGCATATCTCGCTTTCGACCTGGCTGCGCGATTATCTTTACATACCTTTGGGGGGCAACCGCAAAGGCAAAACACGGACGTATGTAAATCTTATCATAACCATGCTGCTGGGCGGTTTATGGCATGGCGCCGCGTTGCGGTTCATCTTATGGGGCGCTATCCACGGAATAGCGCTGGCCGTACATAAATTATTCATGAGCCTGTTCGGGCTGAAAGCCAACGGCGCGGATATGCCGCTGTGGAGACGTATAACGGGTACGGTTTTCACCTTTCACATCGTTTGTTTCGCCTGGATATTTTTCCGCGCCGACACAATGGGAAAAGCCGGAGAGATGCTGACGCAGATTTTTACGCATTTCGAACCCGGCGTGTTTCTGCAGTTTGTTTCCGGTTACCGCCTGATTTTCATACTCATGGCAACGGGATACATCATCCATTTCCTGCCTGAAAAAACAGACCTGGCAATCCGGCGAAAAATAACCGACATGCCGCTGTGGGTAAAGGCTGCACTGCTGTGTACCGCCATATTTGCGGTTATCCAGATGAAAAGCGCGGAAATCGTGCCGTTCATCTATTTCCAGTTTTAATTTTGTACATAATACTGCACATTTTGATAAAAAAGTTTGTATTTATAATGTCGGGGAAACAGGAAAGTTTTATATTTGTCGGACAAATACTACATTAATTTTCAATGGTGTACTCATATACACAAGAGCCTAAATCGCCTGTATCTACGGAAGTCAGGGAATACATCTTGGATAATGGACTGACCGTATGGTTGAATGAAGACCATAATCAGCCCAAAGTATTCGGCGCAATCGTTGTCAAGGCCGGATCGAAAGATTGTCCCAATACAGGAATCGCCCATTATTTTGAACATATCATGTTCAAAGGAACGGAGCATATCGGTACGGTTGATTATACGGCGGAAAAAGTTTTCCTGGATCAGATAGCCGACAAATACGACCTGCTGCCGGCTACCAAAAATGAAACGCGACGCAGCGAAATACAACAGGAGATAAACGAACTGAGTATTCTGGCTGCGGATTATGTGATTCCTAATGAGTTTGACAAACTGATAAGCAAATACGGCGGCACAAACCTGAATGCCGGAACTTCATACGACTACACGATCTATCACAATACGTTCTCGCCCCAATACATCGAACACTGGGCGGAAATAAACAGCGAAAGGCTGATATGCCCCGTCTTCCGGATGTTCCAGTCCGAACTGGAAACGGTCTATGAAGAGAAGAACAGGCGCGACGACATGATGTTTAATCAGGCCATGGAAAAAGCGTTTGAGCTGTATTTCTATCCTCATCCGTATGCATACCCTGTCATCGGAAGCGCGGAAAACCTGAAGAATCCAAGCCTTTCGGAGATGCGCAGGTTTTTCGAAAAATATTACGTGGCAAACAATATGGGGCTTCTCCTGAGCGGCGATTTTGATACGGAAACGGCTTTGCCCGTCATCACAAAAGCCTTTTCGAGGATACCGGCAGGTAAAGAACCGAAGCGGCACATCGTGACCATCCCGCCTTTCTACGGACGTGAAAAGCATACCGTCAAAATACCGATCCCGCTGATGAAAGTGATGGCCATGGGTTTTCGCGGCGTGCCAGCCAATCATCCCGATCAGGCGGCCTTAAGCATCGCTATCGCCATACTGAACAACCCTAACGGGACGGGCTATTTAGACCGGCTTATGGTTCAACGGAAACTGATGGGCGCCATGGCGGGCGGCGAAGCGCTGAACGAAGCGGGAATGCTCGGATTTATAATCATCCCCAAGTTAATGACGCAGACCTACGCGAGTGCGGAACGACTTGTCTGGCGCGAAATAAACAGGGTTCGCAACGGGGAGTTCTCCGAAGAAATGTTCGAAAGCCTGAAACAGGAACAGCTCCGCCGCCATATAACGGAACTCGAAGATATCGATTCCAGAAGCCGGATTATGATACGCCTTTTCACACAGGGAAAGAAATGGGACGATTACAGGAAGGAACTGCAGCGTATGGATGCATTAACAAAAAGCGATGTTATCCGCATAGCCAATAAATATCTGAATAACAACTATATATTCATACGCAAAAAAACGGGTAAATACATGAAAGAGTATCTTCCCAAGCCTGATTTTGTGCCTATTGTGCCGAAACATTCCGACGCCACGTCAAAATATGCCCGCAAACTGGAAGAGCTTCCCGTCCGGGAAGTTAAAATACGGCACCTCGATTTCGAACACGATACGCAGACGGTTCCGCTTACGCCGAAAGTGACTTTGTATGTGACAAATAATCCGGTAAACGCGATCTTCACATTAAAGCTTTCTTACGGGACAGGCACGCTTGAAGAACCGTTAATGAAATACCTTGCCAGCTATCTGTCCCTGCTGGGGACGGACAGGTATACCCTGAACGAATACCGCACGCGCCTGCAAGTGTTAGGCAGCCTGATGCATTTCGATTCGGACGACAATCATTTCGTCATAAGCATAAGCGGATTCGACAAATATTTCGAAGAAACGCTGCTGATTGTAAGCGATTTCATGCAACACGCAAAGGACGACGGGCAAAAACTGAAAACGGTCGTCGACGATGCGAAAGTCGGGGAAAGCGCCTTTTTCAAGTCGAATAACGACGTTGCCGAAGCTCTTTTCGAATATGTGCAATACGGTACGAAATCGCAGTATTTGATGAAGCCGTCGCTCGGAGAAATAAAAAGATTAAAGGGACATGAACTGCTTGATTTGTTTTTCAGGATACTGAAGGTGAAATGCAATTTCCACTATTGCGGCACAAGGGACGCCACGTTCATTGCAGAAAAAATACGCCTGCACATACCTTTGGAAAACATCACCGAAGACGCGAATATCCCTGTTTACCGCGAACCGATAATCTACGACCGTCCGCTGGTGTTCTTCTATGATATGCACGACGTATCGCAGAACATCGTCTACGGCTTTCAGGTCACATCGCCGTTAGCCTCACCGGAAGACAGATGCTGCGCACGGCTTTTCTCCGAATATTTCGGGGGCGGCATGTCGTCCCTTATATTCCAGGAGATCAGGGAATTTCGCTCGTATGCGTACCAGACGTCGGGAGGCATTCAACTTCCTCCGTTCCGTATAGCGGACAAACCTGCAATATTCGTCACTTACCTGTCGACACAAAGAGACAAGACAATCGACGCGCTGACCGTTCTCGACGCCCTTGTTCACCGTATGCCGGCGCATCCCGAAAAAATAGAACCCATTATCCGGAGTATCATCAACCAGATAAACAGTGAGTATCCCTCATTCCG
>JAITDQ010000201.1 GCA_031282485.1 Tannerella sp.
GACGTCCTGTCGCTTACAACCGGGCTGCGGGGTCTGGCTTACTGGGAGATTGAGGTGACGGGGCCGAACCGCGACCTGCACTCGGGACATTTCGGCGGCGCGGTCGCAAACCCGGTAAATGTGCTTTGCAGGATGATAGCCGACATCACAGACGCTGACGGACGCATCACGATACCTCACTTCTACGACGACGTGGAGGAACTTTCGGACAGAGAAAAGCGGATGCTGGAGTGCGTGCCTTTCGATGAGGAAAAATACAGGAAAACCCTTGATGTGGAAGAACTTTTCGGGGAAAAAGGCTATTCGACGCTTGAGCGTAACAGTTGCCGCCCGTCGTTTGACGTATGCGGGATATGGGGCGGGTATACGGGCGAAGGCGCAAAAACCGTGCTTCCGTCGAAAGCGTATGCAAAACTGTCGTGCCGTCTTGTTCCTCATCAGGATGCGGGCAGGGTATCGCAGCTTTTTGTTGATTATATAACGCGTGTGGCGCCCCGCTGTGTGAAGGTGAACGTCAAACACAGTCACGGCGGACAGCCATACGTCTGTCCCGTTGACATCCCGGCCTATAAGGCGGCGGAAAAAGGTTTTACCGTTGCCTTCGGGAAACAGCCGCTGGCCATACGCCGCGGCGGAAGTATCCCGATTATCCCGACCTTCGAACGCGTGCTCGGTATAAAGAGCGTCCTGATGGGATTCGGTCTGGAGAGCAATGCCATTCATTCGCCGAACGAAAGTTTCGGGGTCGGAATGTTTTATAAGGGAATAGAGGCGGTAGCGGAATTTTACAGAGAATTTAAATAGTGCGGCACAAACATGAGTATACTTATTAAATCTGTTGAACTGAACGGAAAACAGGCGGATATATACATCGAAAAAAACAGAATAACACGCATCGTGACGTCCGGAGATGCCACGGGCGGGATAACGGAGGCTGGGGATGCTGGGACGGATTCCATAGACAGGGCAACGTCTGCGAGGGATGCCGGAACGGGCTTCACGGGCGGGGTAACAACTGCCGTGAATGTCGGGACGAATTTCATAGACAGGGCAACGTCTGCGGGAGGCACCGGGACGGATGTCGGCGAACAGGTGTTTCCGCCGGCGGACATTGTGATCGACGGCCGTCGCAAGGCCGTCATTCCGGGACTGATAAACATGCATACACATGCGGCCATGACGCTGTTCCGCGGCTTCGGCGACGATATGCCGCTGATGTCATGGCTTGAGCAGAAGATTTGGCCGAATGAAGCCAAACTGACGTACGATGACGTGTACTGGGGAGCCAAACTTGCCTGTGTGGAAATGCTGCGAAGCGGTACGACGACATTTTTTGACATGTACTACAAGCTCGACGCTACGGCACAGGCAGTCGAAGAAATGGGATTGCGGGCGGTTCTGTCGGAAGCGTGTTTTGATTATTTTAATGCGGACATGGCGGAACGCAGCAGGCAAAATATAATGCGCCGCTTTGCCGGACAGCACCCTTACGGCGACCGTATAAAATATGCCCTGGGGCCTCATGCCATTTACACGGTTTCGGGCGAACTGCTCAAATGGGTTTCCTGTTTTGCGAAGGAAAACGGCCTGTTGATACAGATGCACCTTGCCGAGACGGAAGGGGAGACGGAACAGTGCATCCGGCGTTTCGGCACGACGCCTGTCCGTTACCTTCACCGGCTGGGAATCCTGTCGCCGCAGCTTGTACTTGCCCATGCGCTTTATGTCGACGGCGAGGAACTGGAAATACTTGCCGGCAGCGGCGTTAAAGTAGTCCACAACCCGGCGTCGAACATGAAACTGGCATCCGGCCATGAATTTAAGTATAAAGAGATGCGCGAGGCCGGCATAACGGTAGCGCTCGGCACGGACGGCTGTTCGTCGTCGAATAATCTGGACATGGTCGAAGCCATGAAATTAGCCTCGTTGCTGGGAAAGGTGTGGCGAAAAGACCCGCAGGCACTTTCGTGCGACGAAATGCTTTACGCCGCAACGGAAGCCGGCGCCGATATTCTCGGCATGGAGGCAGGCCGGATAGCCGAAGGCCGCCTTGCCGACCTCTGCCTTGTCGACCTCGACATGCCGGCCTTCACGCCGAATTTCAACTTCGTCTCAAACCTCGTTTTCGCCGCCAACGGCAGTTGCATCGATACCGTAATCTGCGACGGCCGGATTGTCATGCAGGACAGAAAAGTCCCCGGCGAAGCGGAGATTATGGCTCGCGCCGCCCGCACCGCCTGCGACCTGGTGAATAGAGCCGGGAAATAATCCGCCCGATACGGCAGGGATGAAGCCGTAATAATCAGGATACGGATAACAAGTCTTTCCCGATACGGTGCAATGCGGAAATAATTTTGTCGCGCTGTTCTTTTCGCGGTTTCTTCAGTCCTGTACTGTAATGGGTTAATTGCGTCGGATTTATCCCCGCCGCCCTGGCTAAGGCCGTTTTTGTGACTGTTCCGCTGATACATTTTAACAGGGCTTCCATATCGAATTGATATACTAACTGATATTCGCCCTGCAGGATTTCCGGCACAGGCTGGCGGCATCTGTCCAATGCAACCGCATAACCGTCCAAAGCCGTTTTAGCGTCGGCTTTAGCGGCATCTACCGTTTCTCCGAAGCCGAACAGGTTGGGAAATTCTTCAAACGATACGCCATAGCCGTCTTTCCCCATTTCTAATATTACATGAATCTGTTTCATAATTTCCTGTTTTTTTAATGGAGACTTATTCAGTCCCTTTGATTATTTTCAGAATTTTAGCACACGTCCCCGACGGAACTTCTTTTGCACCATGATACGGAACACTGAAAACCAGTCCGTTAAGTTCATAATACTTGTGACTGGAAGCGTCCTGGTACAGAAATTTAGCGCCTGACTGCTGTACTTTTTTATCTAACTCCCTTGATTTCACATCCTGTTTTTATATATGATGCGGCAAAGGTAAATGATTATTTACCATTATACAAATAAAAAGGCAAATATATTTATACCGGACGGGCAGGAATAAAGTGTTGTTCGGTTTTGTTTGAATTCGCCAAAGCAGGGACGCTTATTACCGTACATTTTCGCCGAATGTATCGAGTTTTTCCTGTTCGCCGGCCAGTAGCAGCGTATCGCCTTCCAGCAGCGTGAAGTCGGCGGGGAAATTGATAATCGATTCGCCGTTGCGTTCGATTTCGACGATAAGCGTTTCCGTTCTTTTACGCAGATTCAGTTCCCGGATTGTTTTTCCCGCCAGGGGGGAACCGGGTTCGATTTCGTACTGTGAGAGGTTGATGTGGTGCTGCGGAATATCTTCATAGTCGGACGGCAGGCCGTTTCCGAGCGAGGCGTTCAACTTTTGAAGCTCTTCGTCGCATCCCGAAACGACGATTTTATCGTAAGGATACAGGCGTTCGTTTGCCGGCGGGATATTCATTTTGAGCGTCCCACGCAGGATTGTGATGACGGATACACCCGTCGTCTGTTTGAACTGCAGTTCCTGCAATGTTTTTCCTATTATGGGCGAGTTCGGGGATATTTCAAATTCTTCGATATGAATATCCTTCGCCCGCATGTCGTTCGCCACGGCGGTGGGGATAGCTGCTTTTTTCTCTTCATAAGCCTGTTTCTGGCCAAGGTTTTTCAGGAACCGGGCTTCTATCCTCCGGGACTGTTTTTTAAGTCCGCGCGAGAGGATGATACCGGCCGTTACCGTAAAGGCAATCAGTATGAGCAGCGTTTTCGCCGTGGAGAAGAGCGGGAAGATAGCCATTGACGCAAGTACGACCGCCAGTGTGATTCGCAGGACAATCAGCGAAATCAGCATGCCCCGGTTGAAATGACTGTCGTTCCACAGGTTTTTAAATTCCTGCGATTTGTTCTTTTTCATTATCATCGCCCTCATAAAGGGAGACATTAACGATAATGTAACGACGGCCGACAGGATGGCGCCCCATACACCCGAAATGCTGCCCGTAAGAAAAGGAATGAAGTACATCCGGCAAACCAGCATCACGGCAAACGACAGCGTGAAATAGGCGGATACCTGCAACAGGACGTTCTTCAGTAATTTATTCCAGTCATTCTGTTTGTTGACCACCTTATAATCGGAATGTGCATACCCGCTGACTAATTTGTTCCACTCCGGCGGGATGAGTTTTTCGATACGGGCGGATATGGCGGGAGACATTTTAATGAAATATGGCGTAGTAAACGTTGTAATCACGGAAACCGTAACGATTATGGGGTACATGATGTTGCTTATCACGCCCAGGCTCATCCCCAGCGTTGCGATTATAAAGGAAAATTCGCCAATCTGTGCAAGGCTGAATCCCGACTGTACGGCGACTTTCAACCCCTGCCCCGTAGCCATCACACCCAGTGTTGCAAAAATCACACGTCCGATCAGCACGACGACGGTCAGTAACAGTATGATCGAACTGTACTCCAGTATGATTACCGGATCGATCATCATGCCTACGGACACGAAAAAAACAGCCCCGAAAAAGTTTTTCAACGGTTCGATAAGATGTTCGATATGTTTTGATTCAATCGTTTCCGCCAGTATTGAACCCGTTATAAAAGCGCCCAGCGCGGCGGAAAACCCGACCGACGAGGCAAACAGTACCATTCCGAGGCAAATCCCCAGCGATATGATCAGGAGCGTTTCGTCGTTCAGGTATTTTTTCAGTTTTCTGAACACTGTCGGTATCAGGTAAATACCTGTAACAAACCATATAAAGATGAAGAACAGCAGCCTGAATATGCTGTTTATCATTTCGCTCCCCTCGAAATGCCGACTTACGGCAACGGTCGACAAAAGTACCATCATGATAATTGCGGCCAGGTCTTCAACAATCAGCATCCCGAAAACGATATTGGCAAACTTCGTTTTCTGAATCCCCATATCGTTAAACGCCTTGATGATAATCGTCGTGGACGACATCGAGAGCATGCCACCCAGAAAGACACTGTCCATATCGCCCCATCCGAGCAGTTTCCCCACCCCGTAGCCGATAACAATCATTGAGCCCATATTGATAAAAGTCGCCGCCGACGCCGTCCCCCCGACTTTCAACAGTTTCTTGAAACTAAATTCCAACCCCAGGGCAAACAGCAGGAAAATCACCCCGATATCCGCCCATGTAGCGATATTTTCCATATCCTTCACGGACGGGAATTTTTCCATGTAAAAAACCACTTTCTCTCCATGCTCCCCCAGCAGTTCGTTTGCCAAAGAAATAAGAAGTTTGTTGATATGCGGACCGGCAAAAAAACCGGCCACAATATAACCCAACACAACCGG
>JAITDQ010000224.1 GCA_031282485.1 Tannerella sp.
GCGTGTTGGATGATAAAAACAAATAAAATAATGGATATTGCTTATAATAGTTAGTTTTTTTTATTACTTTTGTCGCCGGTTTATTGTCGGGATTTAAATTACATACATACAAATATGAATGAGGAAATAAAACAGATTGCCGAACGTTTGAAAGGACTTCGGGATGCATTGGAAATCAGTGTCGAAGAAATGGTGGAAGCATGCGGGATTTCGCCGGAAGAGTACGTAACGCTTGAGAGTGGAACGGTTGACATATCGGTGAGCTTGCTTCACAATATCTCGCAGGCGTATGGCATAGAACTGACGGCGCTTATGTTTGGCGACGAACCCAAGATGAGCGCTTATTTTGTTACCCGTAAGGGAAAAGGCGTATCCGTCGAACGGACAAAAGCCTATAAATACCAGTCCCTGGCAGCAGGGTTCTCGAAACGCAAAGCCGATCCTTTTATGGTCACCGTTCATCCGAAACCGGACGGCGAACCGATGTATCTCAATTCACACGCCGGACAGGAATACAATTACGTCATAAGCGGCCGCATGCTGATACGGATAAACGGTAAGGATCTTATTCTGGACGCGGGCGACAGTATCTATTTCAATTCGGAATTGCCGCATGGAATGAAGGCGCTTGACGGGAAGGAAGTGAAATTCCTGGCGATAATACTTTAATGTTTAATTAAATACACGACTTGGAGATGTTAGAAAGGTTTTTGGCGCAGACTGTTTTTGAATCGCAGGAAGATTTCAAAAAGAATTTTAAAATAACAGTACCGGAAAATTTCAATTACGGTTATGATGTTGTTGATGCATGGGCGGAAAAGGAGCCGGATAAAAAGGCTTTATGCTGGACAAACGATCGGGGGGATCATATTGATTTCACGTTTGCGGAAATAAAAAAGTATTCGGACCGGACGGCTTCGTATTTCCAGTCACTGGGTATCGGAAGCGGCGATATGGTGATGCTGATTCTCAAACGCCGATATGAGTTCTGGTTCTCTATCATCGCATTGCATAAAATCGGAGCCGTTGTTATTCCGGCGACTCATCTTCTGACGAAAAAAGATATTGTATACCGCGCAAATGCTGCGAGTATAAAAATGATCGTATGTGTGGGCGAAGATGCGATTCTCGATCATGTAAAGGAAGCCATGCCCGATTCGCCCACGGTGGAAAAATTAGTCTCCGTAGGGCCGGCGATGGCCGGCGGGTTTGATGATTTTCATAAAGGCATTGCAAATGCAACACCTTTCGTACGCCCGGCAAATGTGAATACGAACGGCGACACATCCCTGATGTACTTTACTTCGGGAACGTCGGGCGAGCCTAAAATGGTTATTCACGATTACCTGTATCCGCTGGGACATATCACGACCGGCAGTTTCTGGCACAACCTTCACGAAGACAGCCTCCACCTGACGATAGCCGATACGGGTTGGGGAAAAGCCGTGTGGGGCAAACTGTACGGACAGTGGATTGCCGGGGCGACGGTCTTCGTCTACGACCACGAGAAGTTTACGCCTGCCGACATGCTGCGTATGATACAGGATTACAGGATCACATCCCTGTGTGCGCCTCCGACTATTTTCCGTTTTCTCATACGCGAAGACTTGGCGAAGTACGATTTGTCTTCCCTGAAATATTGCACAATAGCAGGCGAGGCGCTTAACCCCGCAGTCTTTGATGCGTTCCTTAAACTGACGGGAATAAAACTGATGGAAGGTTTCGGTCAGACGGAAACGACCTTGACGATTTGCACATTCCCGTGGACAACACCCAAACCGGGATCCATGGGGCTGCCCAACCCCCAGTACGACGTAGACCTGCTGCGCCCCGACGGGATAAGGGCAGAAGACGGCGAACAGGGACAGATCGTTGTCCGCGTCGGCGAAAAAAAGCCGATCGGCCTGTTTAAGGAATATTACCGCGATCCCGGCCTCACGCAAGAAGCCATGCACGACGGATTCTATTACACGGGCGATGTAGCCTGGCGTGACGAAGACGGTTACTACTGGTTCGTTGGCCGGGCGGATGATGTGATAAAAAGTTCCGGCTACCGGATAGGCCCCTTTGAGGTGGAAAGCGCCCTCATGACGCATCCGGCAGTAGTGGAATGTGCCATAACGGGTGTGCCCGACGAAATTCGCGGACAGATCGTTAAGGCGACAATCGTTCTTTCGAAGGAATACAGGGAGCGTGCCGGCGATGAACTGGTAAAGGAAATACAGGATCATGTCAAACGTGTCACCGCGCCCTACAAATATCCGCGCATAGTGGAATTTGTCGACGAATTGCCGAAGACAATAAGCGGCAAAATCCGGCGCGTGGAAATACGTTCGAAAGACGCGGACAAAGACGCATGAAATACAGGAGGATAGCAGTAAAGGTCGGCAGCAATGTCCTGACACGCAGTGACGGGACGTTGGATGTTACACGGATGTCGGCGCTGGTCGATCAGGTTGCGGCATTGCGGCGCAGCGGTATTGCGGTAGTCCTGATTTCGTCGGGAGCGGTAGCTTCGGGACGCAGTGAGATAAAACCGGACAGGAAGCTTGACGCCGTTTCCGCGCGACAGTTATATTCGGCGGTAGGGCAGGCTAAACTTATCAACCGTTACTATGAACTGTTCCGCGAACACCGCATCCCGTGCGGACAGATCCTTACAACGAAAGAAAACTTCAGCTCACGCCGCCACTACCTGAACCAGAAACAGTGCATGGAAGTGATGCTTGCAAACGGCGTGATCCCGATCGTAAATGAGAACGACGCCGTGTCGGTAACGGAACTCATGTTTACGGATAATGACGAGCTGTCGGGTCTTATCGCCGCAATGATGGGCATGGACGCACTCATCATCCTCAGTAACGTCGACGGCATTTACGACGGCGATCCGTCCTGCAACGGCTCGGAAGTTATCCGGGAAATAACCGGCGTGGAGCGCGACCTGTCGTCCTGTATCCAAACCGGGAAGTCGCAGTTCGGACGGGGAGGCATGCTGACGAAGTGCGCAATCGCCCGCAAAGTAGCCGACGAAGGCATTGCCGTCATAATCGCAAACGGTACGCGCGATAACATACTTCCGGATCTCCTTACCGACGACAGCGACGTCGTATGCACACGCTTCCACCCGTCGTCAAAGCCGGTGAGTAACATAAAAAAATGGATTGCCCATTCCGAAGGGTTTGCAAAAGGCGAAGTTTATGTTAATAACGGCGCCCGTGACGCCTTACTCCGGCCAAAGGCGACAAGCATTCTCTTTGTCGGCGTGACACGCATAGAAGGCGACTTTGAAAAGGACGATATCGTTAAGATACTGGATGAATCCGGCCGGCAGATCGGCGTCGGATGCTCGGGATACGGCAGCGACGAAGCCCGTAAACGCATAGGCAAACACTCCGACAAACCCCTTGTTCATTATGATTATCTCTGTCTTGAAGGATGACACCCGATAGAATAAAAATGAGCGGATAGCGATTCCGGCAATACAAAGCACCTATCTCTTTTAATTTTTAATTTTTAATTCAATGAAGTATGTGGATAAAATAAAGGAAGCCGCAGCAGCAGTCAAATCATTGGCTGGTATAAGCGACACGCAGGTAACGGAAACGCTTGCGGATATTGCCGCCGCACTGCTGGCGGCTAAAGACGCCGTACTCGAAGCCAACAGGGAAGATTTGGCGAAGTTAGACCCCTCCGATCCGAAGTACGACCGCCTGAAGCTGACATCGGAACGCATTGACGGGATTGCCGGCGACATGAAGCAGGTAGCCTCGCTGCCGTCTCCCGTCGGCGACATCCTGAGCGAAACGACACGCCCTAACGGCATGCGGATACGGAAAGTCGCGGTACCGTTCGGCGTAGTAGGCGTCGTATACGAAGCGCGTCCGAACGTGACGTTCGATGTATTCTCACTGTGTATAAAGTCCGGCAACGTCTGTTTGCTGAAAGGCGGCTCCGACGCGGACAGTTCAAACCGCACGCTTGTAGCCGTCATACACGGCGTACTGGAAAAACACGGTATAAATCCCGCCGTTTGCACCCTGCTTCCCCCCGAACGCGATGCAACGACAGCGTTGTTACAGGCCGTCGGCCTGGTCGATCTGGTGATACCGCGCGGCAGCAGTTCCCTTATAAATTATGTACGCGAGCATGCAAAAATTCCCGTCATTGAAACGGGCGCCGGCATTTGCCACACCTATTTCGACAAAGACGGCGACAGGGAAAAAGGACGCGAGATCGTAAACAATGCAAAGACGCGCCGCGTCAGCGTCTGCAATGCCCTTGACTGCCTTATCGTGCATCGCGACCGTCTGCCCGACTTGCCCCATATCTGCGGAAAACTGGCCGCCGGTAACGTCATCATATACGCGGACGAACCGTCACGAAACGCGCTGTCCGGGCATTATCCCGACGCATTATTACAACCCTCGACGCCGGAAAGTTACGGCACGGAGTTCCTCGACTATAAAATGAGCATACGCACCGTTAACACACTCGAAGAAGCATTGGAACACATCGCC
>JAITDQ010000241.1 GCA_031282485.1 Tannerella sp.
TTTCCCGTCGAACAGCAATTCCTGATTTGTCGCAAAGAAGTAATTTTTTATCATGTTTATTGTAACATTACTCCGATACTTTTGCAGCGGAATAAAAAGTTACATATATGAAGATGAAATTAAATTTTGTGAAAGTCAGTATTTTAAGTACTGTTTTATTATTGTTGAATGTATCGTGTTGCGGGAAGAAGAGTAATTCGGAAGCCGGGGTTGTGGAAAATGTGATAAAACATGTGTATGTTATCGGCATAGACGGGTTAAGCAGCGAGGGATTGAACAAAGCGGAGACGCCGCACTTGGACAGGCTGATACAAAACGGCGCACTGTGCGATCCCGTGCGTACGGTATTGCCTTCCTCAAGTTCCCCGAACTGGGCTTCCATGCTGATGGGTGCAGGCCCCGAAATACATGGAATAACGTCCAACGACTGGGAACTCGACAAACATGATTTGGAACCGGTCGTAACGAACGATTACGGTTATTTCCCCACGATCGTGAGCGTCATCTGTGCACAGCGCCCCGGCATAAAAACCGGCATGCTGTATCACTGGGACGGTTTCGGGCGGTTATTTGAGCCGACGCTTGCGGATGTCGATATGAACCTCCCCGACGAAGAAAAGACCGCCGATGCCGTTGCCCGTTATATAAAAAAGGAAAAACCCGTATTCATTTTTTCCCAGTTTGACCACGTGGACGGGGCCGGACACCATTACGGGCACATGTCGCAGGGCTATCTCGATGCCATCAGCCGGATGGATTCGCTGGTCGGCATCATCATGAATGCCGTCCATGATGCGAAGATTGAAAATGAAACGCTGATATTTGTCGTATCCGACCATGGAGGCATGGATAAAGGACACGGCGGAACAGACTGGAGGGAAGTGACGGTTCCGTTTATACTCAGCGGCGCCGGTGTCAGGAAAAACTTTCATGTGCCGGTGGAAGTGTACATGTACGATGTCGCCCCGACGATTGTTTTCGCACTCGGAATGAACGCGCCGTACGCATGGCGCGGCAAAGCGATCGAATGTGCATTTGAAGGTCACGAAGCGCCGCAGGACCTGCTGAACATGAATCGTCGCAAAAGTTTCTAACCCTGTTATTCTGCAACCATGGCTGTTCATAACAATCATAAGGATATCCTTTTTGTCATCCGGACGGGAGGCGGCGTGCTGGTCGCTTATTTCCTGGTCTATGCACTGCGTAAGGCGTTTACGGCTTCTACGTTCGACGGGCTTTCCCTCTGGGGACTGGATTATAAGGTCGTCATCAGTATGTGCCAGATAACGGGCTATTTACTGTCGAAATATTGCGGTATCAAAATTGTTTCGGAGCTGAAGCGGGCGCACCGTTTGCCGGCAATTATCCTGTCGGCGGCAGGGGCGGAACTGTCGCTCGTGTTATTCGGGCTGATACCTTATCCCGTCAACTGCTTCTGTTTATTTTTCAACGGGCTGTCGCTGGGATGCATGTGGGGCTTTCTGTTCAGCTATATCGAAGGAAGGCGTTTGACGGATATCCTTGCCGGGTTTCTGGGCGTGAGTATTGTCATCAGTTCCGGGGCTGCCAAGTCATTCGGGCTGTATGTCCTTTCGTTCCACGTCAGCCCGTTCTGGATGCCTGCCATTATCGGCGGGATAGCAGTGCCGCTGCTTGCCGGCATCGCCTTTCTGCTGGACAAACTGCCCGATCCTGCGGACGGGGAAAAAAACGAAAAATCCGAAAGGATACCTCTTCATAAAACCCAGCGCAGGCAGTTGCTGAAGAAATATGCGTTATTCCTTATCCCCCTGCTCCTCGTAAATACGCTGTATACCGTTTTGAGGGATATAAAGGAAGATTTTCTGGTAGATATCATTAAGTATACGGATATTCGCCTCAGTCCGTTCCTGTTTGTCAGGGTCGACGCCGTTGTTACGATACTTTTACTGGTGATGCTGGGTTCGATGATTAAAGTACGGGACAACCGGCATGCGCTTGTTGTGCTGCTGGTGATGATGCTTTCCGGTTCGGTAGCCGTTTTCCTGTCCTCTCTGTTTTTCGGAAGCTTGAGTGCGACGCCTGTTTTGTGGCTCTTTCTTCAGAGCATGGGGATTTATGCCGCCTACCTGGCGTTTCAGACCGTATTTTTTGACCGTTTTATAGCCTGTTTCAAAATAAAGGGGAATGTAGGTTTTTTTATCTATATATCCGACTTCCTGGGATATCTGGCTTCGTGTCTTTTCCTTTTCGGCAAATCGCTTTTGGACATTCGCGTCAACTGGCTTGAATACTACAATATACTCGCTCTGACGGTCAGTGTGATCTGTATCCTGTCTGCCGGAATCGTATTTTCGATGTTACAACAAAAGAGGCAAATCCGTTTTGCCGTTAAATAAAATTATAAGAATGAAAAAAGTAGAATGTATAATTATGGACTGGGCAGGGACGGCCGTCGACTTTGGCTGTTTCGCCCCGGTAGGAGCTTTTATCAAAGCTTTTGAAGAAAAAGGCCTCCGCCTGACGGTCGACGAAGTCCGCCGTCCGATGGGTAAGGCGAAGGTCGAACATATCCGTACCCTGCTGGAAATGGGACATATCAGTTCGCAGTTCGCCGACATTTACCGGCGGGAATGGAATACGGAAGATGTGCTTGAAATAAACGAATCGTTTGAGCGCCACCTGTTCCTCACGCTCGACCGGTACGCGACCCCCATACCGGGAGTTGTCGAAGCGATTGAG
This sequence comes from Tannerella sp., assembly GCA_031282485.1. GTDB lineage: Bacteria > Bacteroidota > Bacteroidia > Bacteroidales > Tannerellaceae > Tannerella. The sequence goes on from JAITDQ010000241.1 coordinate 2,722, forward strand.
ACGCTTCGCAGACAAGGCATCAAAATCGGCTCAACAACCGGTTATACCCGTGCGATGATGGATGTCGTACAGACGGAAGCCGCGAAAAAGGGATATACGGTAGACAGCTGCATAACGCCCGACGGCCTCCCCGCCGGACGGCCTGCGCCGTTTATGATATTTTGCAATATGATAAACCTGAACGTACATGACCTCGACTGCGTCGTGAAAACAGGCGATACGATCGAAGACATCCGGGAAGGTTTGCAGGCAAAGGTACACACCGTCGGGGTTATTACGGGAAGCAGTGAGCTGGGGCTGTCTGCCGGCGAAATCGGCGCACTCCCGGAGGAAGAACTGTCGGAAAAGATGCGGACGGTACGCAACCGCATGTTACAGGCCGGAGCGCATCATGTCATCGATTCGATCGGAGAATTGCCGCGTCTGATTCATTTTATAAATTCAACATATCCGGCATGAGACCCTACATTTTATTAACACCCGGCCCGCTGACCACGTCGGAAACCGTCAAGAAAGCCATGCTGGGCGACTGGTGTACGTGGGACGACGACTATAATCTGGATATCGTTCAGCGAATCCGTTCGGAACTGGTACACTTGGCAACAAACCGCCCGGACGGTTATACCTGCGTTTTGTTGCAGGGAAGCGGCACCTTCGCCGTAGAAGGCGTTTTGACCTCTTCCGTACCGGAAACCGGCACGCTGCTAATCCTGAGTAACGGCGCGTATGGCGACAGAATGGCGGAAATCGCCCGTTATGGAAATATCCGTCATGACGTCATTTCCTTTTCCGAAACGGAACCGGTTTGCCCCGGTACGGTCGACCGTTTTTTGGACGAACACAGGGATGTCACGCATGTCTCCTTTGTTCATTGCGAAACGACAACCGGTATTTTAAATCCTTTGGAGGATTTGTGCAGCGTCATCAACAGGCATGGAAAAGTCCTTATCGTAGATGCGATGAGCAGTTTCGGCGGAATCCCGTTTGACGCGGGACGGCTGAACATCGACTTCCTCATCAGCAGTTCCAATAAATGTATCCAGGGCGTACCCGGTTTCGGTTTTGTCATTGCCGGCCGGGATGCTATGGAAAAGTGCCGGGGAAATGCCCGAAGTTTATCTCTGGACATTTACGACCAGTGGGAAACGATGGAAAAAAAGCGCGGCAAATGGCGTTTTACATCGCCGACCCACGTCGTAAGAGCCTTCCTGCAAGCATTAAAGGAGTTGCGCGAAGAAGGCGGGATAGCGGCAAGACATGCCCGTTATGCAACGAATCATCGCCTGCTGACGGAAGGCATGACACACCTGGGATTCAAGCCCCTGTTGCCGGCCGCATACCGGTCGCCGGTGATCACCTCCTTCCTCTATCCCGATTCATCGTTCGGCTTCAACACCTTCTATCATGAATTGAAGCAAAAAGGATTCGTCATCTACCCGGGAAAAATCTCACAGGCAGATACTTTCCGCATCGGGACGATTGGCGACATAAACGGGCGCGACATAGAAGCGTTTATCGGCGCCGTCAG
>JAITDQ010000268.1 GCA_031282485.1 Tannerella sp.
TATTCAAGTCGTTATGATTATCTTTGGGGATACAGGCAAGATTACATATCTTCCGAAATCGACCAATTGTTTGCCGGCGACAGAACAACCACCAATAATGACGGAACAGCCTCCGAAACAGCCCGGGCGAATTTCTTCGGACGTGTGGATTACGACTACGCGGGAAAATATATAGTGCAATTCAACTGGCGTTATGACGGCTCTGAAAATTTTCCCGAAGGTAAACGTTTTGGTTTCTTTCCCGGGGTATCCTTAGGCTGGCGTATTTCCGAAGAATCTTTTTGGAAAGACAAAATATCGTGGATGGATTATCTAAAAATAAGAGCATCTTTCGGAAAAATGGGTAATGATAAGGTTGACGCTTTTCAATACATGACAACCTATACTTTCCAAAATCCGGCGGTGTTAGGCGGAAGCGATCCCAAACTGCAAACCGGCGTCTGGCAGACTCGTACGGCAAATCCCAATATAACATGGGAGGTGGCGACAACATACAATATCGGGATTGAATCGCGTTTCCTCAAGCATTTCAATTTCGAGATAGATTTATTCAAGACAAAACGAACGAATATCCTGGCAACCCGCAACGCTTCCATTCCCGAATATGGCGGATTAACGCTTCCTGATGAAAATATCGGGGAATGTTCGAGCTGGGGGACGGAAATATCGCTGAAATTCAATAAAAAAATAGGTGATTTTCGCCTCAATTTAGGGGGAAATTTCACGTACGCCACCAGCAGAATTGATTTCATTGACGAGGCGGAAGGCGTAGTTGACTGGCAAAAGAGAACAGGTAAGCCGATAGGGGCGGATTGGGTAATGTACGAAGCTATCGGCATCTTCCGCACGCAGGCAGATTTGGATAACTATCCGCATCTGAGTAATGCCCAACTCGGAGATTTGATTTTCAAGGACACCGATGAAAGCGGCACAATTGATGCAAACGACCAGGTTCGTCTTACTAAAACGCCTGTTCCTGAGATTATCTACGGCATTAACTTTAGCCTGAGTTGGAAGCAGTGGTCTCTCACTGGGTTGTTTCAGGGAGCAGCTCGGGTATGGCAGTACACTTTCTTTGAATCCGGCACAATCGGAAATTTTACGAAAGACTTTTATGATGACCACTGGACAGAAAACAATATCAACGCCAAAAATCCGAGGGTGTACGACCGTGAAGCAACGGTTACCGGGCAAAAGAACACCTTCTGGCTGGACGATGCTTCTTACCTTCGGTTGAAGAATATAGAATTGGCATACGAGTTCTCTTCCCGTATGTTGGCAAAAACTCCGTTCACCGGTTTGCGGCTTTATATGAGCGGATATAATTTATTAACATTTACCAAAATGAAAAATTTAGATCCCGAGACGGCTGAGGGCGGACAAGGTTTTGCCGCATGGAGCACGCCTCAATCCAAAGTATTCAATTTCGGTGTAAATATAACATTCTAAATATGACAGATATGAAAAAAAATTGTAAATATAACATTCTAAATATGACAGATATGAAAAAATTTTGTAAATATGCAATTTTAAGTTTATGCTTCCTTTTGCCACTTCTTTCCTGCGAAGATTCTCTGGATAAAAAACCACTGACGGAAATCTCGGAAGCCGATGTTTGGGAAGATCCCGCATTAGTAAATGCTTTTGTCAATTCCAGATACAACCAAGTGGGTGTAGGCTGGACGGAATCATGGCAGAGTTCCGTTGTTGACGAAACTCACCTCATCTGGTCACGCGGATGCGAACCTATCACGCAGGGCTACGTCAGCCCGTCGGAATTGGGACGTATGAACGGCGCATGGTGGGGATGGGATAACAGAGCCTGGGGTACTGTCTGGGCGAATATTTCCAACTGCAATCTGTTTTTTGATAAAATTGACGAAGTCCCGTTCAGTAACGAAGATGAACGAACATCGTTAAAAGGACAGGTACGGTTCATACGGGTATTAATGTATCACGACCTTATTTCCCGCTGGGGTGCAATGCCTATCATAACCAAAGCATATACGCTGAATGATGTGGACGAAATAATGGCGACCGAACGCGCTACTTATGCGGAATGTGTTGATTTTATGGTGTCGGAGCTTGATAAAGCAGTATCCGAACTTCCTCCTAATTTTTCCGGTGCAGACAAGGGACGTGCTACAAGCATTGCTGCCTTAGCGCTGAAATCGAGGATACTTCTATATGCGGCAAGCGATTTGATGAATGTTGGAGTGGAAGATAAACATATAGGTTACCTGACCCCCGATCCTGATCGCTGGAAAAAAGCTGCCAATGCTGCCGATACTTGTATTAAGCAGGCGCTGGAGAATGGCTACGGATTGTATGACCGCTACGATAACGTGAAACAGAACTATACCCAGCTATTCCTCGACGGAGGAAATAAAGAGGTTATTTTTGACAGGCAGGGAACGACGAGTGCCGATGGGCAAGCCATTAATACTATTGACCAGACCAACGGACCGAACGGGTATGGTTTGTGGGGTGGAAATGTCCCTTTGCAAGAGTTTGTAGATGCCTTTGAAATGTCCGACGGAAGTAAATTTGACTGGAATAACCCGACGCACAAACAAAATCCTTACGTCAATCGCGACCAGCGTTTATATGCTTATGTATTGTGCGAAGGCGACGAATGGAAAGGACGTCAAGTAGAATGTTTTATTGATGCGGATGCCAGTGGGAATGAACTGACAAGCGGCGGACGTGATTCGAAATTTAGCAGCGTAGATGCCCACAACACCTCGCTCTCAGGTTATAATATGCGGAAATTTATGGATGAAAGCTACGCCCCGAACTCTTGGGATGTAAAAACCCCAAAAAACTGGATATGGCTTCGTTTAGCCGAACAGTATCTCAATCTGGCGGAAGCACGCTACATGACCGGAGATGAGGATGCCGCCAGGGAAGCTTTAAACGTGATACGGGAAAGAGCCAAAATGCCCGACGTCACGGCATCCGGCGCTGAACTGTTGGATAAAATCCGGAACGAGAGACGCATAGAACTTGCCTTTGAAGAACACAGATACTATGACGTCCGCCGATGGAAATTGGGAGAACAATACCTAACCAAAACGGTAACTGGCGTTACCATATTGAAGCTTCCGGATGGAACAAAAACATATACACCCGGAAAAACGGTGGAAGAACGTAAATTCTACACGCAAATGTATTGGCTTCCTATTCCCAAGAGTGAAACGGATAAAAATCCGCGAATCATACAAAACCCTGGATATTAATGAAACGGTTAATCAGGTATTAGTTTTCTACAGCGGGTTGGCTTAAAATGGCTTTAATCCAACCCGTTTTTTTAAGATAAATACATTAATAACAGATATATTAGAAATGAAAAGAATTATATTATTGAGCGCAACTGTATTGTTCGGATTAAATATCACTGTATCCGCACAGAACAAATTAACGGTCAATGCCGATCAGGGCAAAGACGTTATCAGTAAACACATCTACGGACATTTCTCCGAACACCTCGGACACTGCATTTATGGCGGCTACTGGGTGGGCGAAGATTCTCCAATTCCCAACACGCGAGGCATACGCAACGACGTGGTACAGGCATTGAAAGATATTTCAATCCCGAATCTGCGCTGGCCCGGCGGCTGTTTTGCCGACGAATACCATTGGATGGACGGTATAGGTCCTCGTGATAAGCGTCCCAAAATGGTAAATACGCATTGGGGCGGAGTTACGGAAGACAACAGTTTCGGTACGCACGAATTTCTCGACCTTTGCGAACAGTTGGGTTGCGAGCCTTACATATCAGGAAATCTCGGCAGCGGAAGCGTCGAAGAAATGTCGAAATGGGTAGAATACATCACCTTCGACGGCGAAAGCCCGATGTCAAATCTGCGCAAACAAAACGGCAGAGAAAAACCATGGAAAGTGAAATTCTGGGGCGTGGGCAACGAAAGTTGGGGTTGCGGCGGAAATATGACGCCCGACCATTATTCCGACCTCTATCGCCGTTACGCTACCTATTGTCGCAACTATGGCGACAATCATCTGTACAAAATCGCCTGCGGCGCCAACGAAGCCGACTACAACTGGACGGAAACGGTAATGAAAAACGTAGGTCACCGAATGAACGGACTGTCGTTGCATTACTACACCATCCCCACAGGCAACTGGGGCAAGAAAGGTTCCGCCACACAGTTTGACGAAACGGAATATTTCGCTACAATCCAGCGGACGCTGTTTATGGAAGAACTGTTATCCAAACATTCTACTGTTATGGACAAATACGACCCGCAAAAACGCATCGGCTTGATGACCGACGAATGGGGTATCTGGACGGATGTCGAACCCGGCACTAATCCCGGCTTCCTGTATCAGCAGAATACTTTGCGCGACGCCATTGTAGCCGCTATTAATCTGAATATTTTCAACGCACATTGCGACCGCGTGAAAATGACAAATATCGCACAAACCGTTAATGTGTTGCAAGCCGTCATCCTGACCGACAGGGAAAAGATGATATTAACTCCGACTTATTGGGTTTATTATCTGTACAAAGTACATCAGGATGCCACGCTGTTGCCCGTCTTCTTTACTTCCGACAAGTATGGGCTGAATGGAAAAACTGTAGATGCCATCAGCGTTTCCGCTTCCAAAGACGCTGCGGGAAAAATCCACATCACGCTGGTGAACATCGACCCGAACAAAGCGCAAAACATCGAAACCGAACTGCGGGGCGTCGCGGCGAAAAAGGTATCAGGGAAAGTATTAACCTCTGCCAAAATCAACGATTACAATTCTTTCGACAAACCGAATACGGTAAGCGTAAAAGATTTTAAAGACGCCAAACTGTCGGATGGGAAGTTGAATGTTACATTGCCCGCAAAATCGGTGGTATTGCTGGAAATAGAATAAAAAAACGCATCAATATGAAGAAATATGTAATATGCGTTCTCTTGCTTTGCGCGGTCTCTGCTCTGCAGGCGCAAACATTCTATCCGGGCAAAATATGGAAAGACAACACCGGTTTGCATATCAACGCACACGGCGGCGGCATTTTATATCACGGCGGCAAATACTACTGGTTCGGTGAACATAAAGGCGAACGGTCAAACTCGGCATTCGTGGGCGTAACCTGCTATTCGTCCGATAATCTCTGCGACTGGACATACGAGAGCGTAGCGCTGTCGGTCGAAAAAGACCCGCGCAGCGAGATTGTAGAAGGCTGTATCATCGAACGTCCCAAAGTGATTTACAACGCAAAAACGAAAAAGTTTGTCATGTATTTTCATTTGGACTTGAAAGATAAAGGCTATGTCGCGGCAAGAGCGGGTATTGCTGTTAGCAATAAAGTAACAGGTCCTTACACGTACTTGAAATCGTACCGTCCCAATGCCGGTTTTTTTTCCGAAAATATGACGGAAGCGCAGCGGGCGGCTACAGCAAAACCGGAAGATTTCATCGAATGGTGGACACCCGAATGGCGAAAAGCGGTTGAAGACGGCATGTTTGTTCGCCGCGATTTTGCCGGAGGACAGATGTCGCGCGATATGACGCTCTATGTGGATGACGCTGGCAAAGCATATCACATCTATGCCTCGGAAGAAAACCTCACGCTGCACATCGCCGAACTTTCGGACGACTATCTAAGTCATACTGGTAAATACATCCGTGTTGCCCCGACGGGTCATAACGAAGCGCCCGCCATATTCAAGAAGGACGGCAAATACTATATGATAACTTCGGGCTGTACGGGCTGGGCGCCCAATGCCGCCCGACTTTTTTCCGCCGACGATATTTGGGGACACTGGACGGAATATCCCAATCCCTGTCGGGGAGAAGATGCTGAACTGACCTTCCATTCGCAAAGCACATACATCCTGTCCGTGCAAGGCAAAAAAGACGCTTTCATCTTTATGGCTGACCGCTGGACGCCTGAAAATCCAATCGACGGTCGCTACGTCTGGCTGCCGATTCGATTTGAAAACGGCTTGCCTGTGCTGGAATGGCAGGATAAATGGGAATTGACGGTATTTGATCAACCGGAGCGGGAATCAGTCTTGCCCGGAAGCAACTACAGATAAAAGAGATAAGCAATCCGAAAAACCAGAACCGTTGGTGAAAAAATGTATGTTCGCACTCTAATCGAAAATAAAAATTGTTGACAAAAGAAAAAATAAGAGCAAGGATAGCACAGGGCGAAGGCTTACATGTAGAGTTGAAACTTTGTCGCGCAATGTGTATGAAAAAGGTAAAAACGAAGTAAATAAAAAACCATTGATAAAATGACATATAATATGACAAAAAATTTACCCCCCACCCTGTTTATTCTGGCAGCAGGAATGGGAAGTCGCTACGGCGGCTTGAAACAGTTGGACAGTGTAGGTCCCTGTGGCGAAACAATCATGGATTATTCAGTGTATGACGCTATTCATGCGGGTTTTGGGAAAGTGGTATTCGTTATTCGTCGCTACTTTGAAGAAGAGTTCATGGAGAAAATCGTTTTGAAATACAAAAATTTGATACCGGTCGAAACTGTTTTTCAGGAGTTGGACAGTTTGCCGCAAGGTTTTTCGCTTCCATCCGGACGCGAAAAGCCATGGGGAACAA
>JAITDQ010000314.1 GCA_031282485.1 Tannerella sp.
CGATCCAGCGGATTTTTAGATTTCAGAACCGGGAATACTTCTTCCCAGCTATAGTCGCTGGCAGGACGCTCAAATCCGGAGATAATAAATACGCAAGCTTCCGTAATCATCGCCACAAACAGAATCTGATTGGCATAAGGAAGATGCAGCAATTTAAACAACGCTCCAATAATAACAATAGCCGCCCCCCAACTGTACAGGAAATTCAAGACCCGTTTACCCCTTTCGCTCGAAAGGAACATCTCTATCCTGTTCTTGTATCTTTTGTACTTACCCATGATTTATATGTTTAACTTATTTCTTCTTTCCTTTTTTAGCATTTGAAAATCCGATCTGCGTGCGAACGCAGCGGAAACCGATATACGAACGTGTTTCGTTCTGATATTCAAACGTACGCATATCCGAACGGATGAAACGTGCAACGTCTTTCCACGAACCTCCGCGTACAACTTTCTTCTTCATATCATACGGGTCTTCTTTTGCGGCATCATAATGAAGTTCCGGGTTGATATCGCTCATCTGCTTCGGCCCCGATTCGTAAAAGACCGTCGATGTCCATTCGGCCACATTGCCGGCCATGTCATACAGGCCAAATTCATTCGGTGAAAACGAGGCCACACGCGCGGTGATAAGATGACCGTCTTCCGTATAATTGCCTTCCCCGGGTTTGAAGTTTGCCATAAAGCAATCCTTGCTGTCTTTCAGGCCTTCCGTCGACCAGGGGTATTTATTCCCGTTTTTGCCTGCACGCGCTGCGTATTCCCATTCCCCTTCCGTCGGCAGGCGATAGGGTTCGATGACCTGACCCGGCGGCAAGTTCACCGACCTTTTATAAACGTCGGTTCGCCAGATACAGAACGCGGTCGCCTGTTCCCACGACACGCCTACCACCGGATAGTCATCGTATCCCTGGTGGATGAAATACATACGCAGGTAAGGCTCATTGTAAGCATTCTTGAAATCGTTCACCCAGACCGTTTCATCCGGATATATATTAACGATGCGCGTATGGAGGAAATCGAAAGAACTTCCTAACGGGCGCGTGATTGTTTCGTTAACGATACGTCCGTCCTCATCTATATACGCCGTATCTTTCGATATCAGTATCTCCTCGTTGGGGTCTACCGTTATATCCGTATTCCTCACGCGCAGGGACGGGTCTAAGTTATTACGGCGGAGAGCTGCCGAGGTATAATCGTACCATTCATATTTGTAATTCATCTGTTTGGGATCCAGTCCGCGTTCTCCGGTAGCGGGATTTGTGTAATAAACGCTTTCGATGGCACGTTCCTCTTCCTCGCTGGCGCGTTTCCAGGGAATCGGACGGTTCCAGTCAAGATGCGGCGTAACGGGGTCGCCGAACCGGTCTTCGGTAATCATAAACAACTCATTATTGCCGTATTCCGGATCCGCCAGACGGGTACGGATAAGGGAATCGCGCACCCAATAAACGAACGCGCGATATTTCGCGTTTGTTATTTCCGTCTCATCCATCCAGAACGCTTCAAAAGAAACGCCTTTCGTATCCGCTTCGAAGCCCCAGATACTGTCGGAATCGGAAGGCCCCATTTCAAAAGCGCCTCTTTTAATTAATACCATTCCGTACGGAGCCGGCTCGCTGAACGAAGCCGATTTAACGCCGACAAGTTCGCCTCCGGAATTCATTGCATTTCTTCCGCATGCCGAAAGCAAAACGATTGCCACTGATATCAAAACTGTTTTTTTCATCTCTTTATAATATACGTACACTTTTGTGTTTACTTTGTCCTGTTTTTGGTTTGTTGAGCTGCATCCTGTATTTCAGGAATAATTCATGGCTTCCCATATTGCGTATCCCCATTCCCGACAGCGGTACATCATATGCATAGCCCCCCTCTATCTTCCCGAATGTAGCGCCAAGCATGACGACCAAACCGCCGGCGCTTCCGTTTGCAATATTTTCATCCACTCGCCACGACAAACCCGCACTGTATCTCCTCGCATAAATAGCCCTTGTTGTAACATTGATTCTATACGTGTTAAAATTTGTTTGCATAAAAATCGAAGGCTGCAACTCTACTAACGTATTATTCATTCGAATATTGTATCCTCCGATAAAATTATATGTGCGTTCTATATAATCCGAGAAATTGTCGTCATCGAATTGCGGTTCCAACAGGTGCATGACCGCCACACCGGCATACCATTTATCGGTATGGTAGTAGACCCCCACGTTTGCGTCAAATGATTTGGAGCCAACCTTTGAAGTGGGTATCGCCTCATCGTCAGCCCCCGGACTGCCCATGCTGTCAACCGGCAAAACGACCTTTGTACCGTCGTCGGACAGGCTTATCATTCCCGGCTGTATGCCTATACGCAGCGTCCCCTTGCCGAGTTTTTTCAGGAAAGCGTACTGGAGACCGGCTGTCAGACTGCTTTTTATGCTCGACAGGTTATCCTGAAGAACCATTACGCCTACTCCATGTTCTTTTTTCTGAAACACGAAAGGCATACCGGCTGTCGCAAACAGTGTTTTGGGTGCATTATCCCAGCCGAGCCACTGCAAACGGTACAGGGCGACAACGTCCAGATTCCCGGTCATTCCCGCCGTTGCGGGATTGTAATATCCGAGCGCTGTGTGATACTGGCTAAACTGCGCATCGCGCTGCGCCTGCGCCATACAGGCGCAACCGGAGATGATTAAAAGCAACAAAACGATTCGCCTCATACAACAATCCACTTATTAATCTTTTTACCTTGAATACTTATAACTCAAAAAAAGGATATAAATTGTGTATTTATCAAAAAAAAACAACGGGAACGTGTTTTTTTTACACAATCCCGCCGTTTTTCAATTGTCGATTGTCAACAATCAATACTCTTCTTCATTAAAAAAGAAATCCTCCTTACTGGGATAGTCCGGCCAGATATCTTCCATACATTCATAAATCTCTCCTTCATCCTCCATCTCCTGCAGATTTTCAATAACCTCCAAAGGAGCTCCGGAGCGCTGCGCGTAGTCAATCAACTCATCTTTCGTTGCAGGCCATGGCGCATCTTCCAAATTTGATGCCAATTCTAAGGTCCAATACATAACTTATAAAATTTTGAGATCGCCCGAAAGCGATACGGTTCCCTACAAAAATCGCCGCAAAAATATAATATTATTTCTTACTTACAAGTATTATTCCAAAAAATTTCTTCACCATTTTTCAATAAACATTCTCTGCGAGCTATAACAAACAGAAGATCAGACAGTCTGTTCATGAAAACAAGAACAGGCTCTTCGACGGCATCGGTTTCCGCCAGACGATAGATATTGCGTTCGGCGCGACGGCATACGGTACGGCACACATGAGCAATGGCGGCCGAACGCGAGCCTCCCGGCAATACGAACGATTTCATTTTCGGCAGCCGTTCGTCCGCCCGGTCGATCGCTTCTTCTATTTTTGCAATGCTGTCGCCGCTGATTTGACTTTCGATTTTATACTCCGTCTTCGACGGATCCGTAGCCAGATATGAACCTACGGTAAAGAGTTTAGACTGGACAAACTGCAACAAATCACACACGTCCTTATCGTCGACTTCGGTGATAAGCAAACCGATAAAAGAATTAAGTTCGTCGATCGTACCGTAAGCTTCCAGCCGGGGATGCGTCTTCGACACGCGAAACCCGCCTACTAAAGAGGTTTTCCCTTTATCACCTCCACCTGTATATATTTTTGATTTTTCCATAATTAATTAATTTATATGATTAAACACGCTCAACTAATAAATCGCCCTGTACCACGCAGACCCCCTGAAAGTTGAATTAAGTTCGGGATAATCTTCTTGGTTTATGTAAGTAGTCAACCCGCTGTGGCGTTCAATAAAAAATCCGTCATA
>JAITDQ010000315.1 GCA_031282485.1 Tannerella sp.
ATTCCCGGTAATATACGCGTTTGACGCGGGGGGAGATCGACGTCAGAATTTCATACGGTATCGTCCCGATTTTGGCGGCAAGCTCATCAACCGTCAGTTCATCGTTGAATATGATGACCGTATCACCTTCGTTCGCATCCACATCCGTGACGTCTATCATACACGCATCCATACAGATATTTCCCACAACAGGACAGCGCCTGCCATGAACAAGCACCTCTCCGACCCCGTTACTCAAATGACGATCCAGTCCGTCGGCATAACCGATCGGTATAACCGCTATCCGCGAATCACGCTCGACAAATGTCTTTCGTCCGTACCCGACCGAATCGCCCCGGGGCACACGGCGTATCTGAAGGATAACGGTCTTCAGCGAACATACGCACTGTAAGTCTCCGGCCGTCTCTCCTGACGCGCTTACCCCGTAGAGGGAGATGCCGAGGCGCACCATATCTTTCTGATATGCCGGGAACCGTTCTATCCCGGCAGAGTTCAGCACATGTTTCAGTACGGTGTAACCCAGTCCTTTTTCGAGCGCCGCCGCCGCCCGGGAATATATGTCCACCTGTTTTTCCGTGAAATCATCAAATTCAGGCGCATCGCTTCCCGCAAGATGCGAAAACACGGAACGTACAACCAGACCGTTCTGCGCCTTTAACCTGCGGCAGATCTCCGGTATGTCGTCCGGCTCGAATCCCAGCCGGTGCATGCCTGTGTTTATCTTAATATGTACGGGAAACGAAGTGAAACCGCGGCGCATCGCCTCCTTTATCAGCGCATCCAGCATGCGGAAACTGTACACCTCCGGCTCAAGCATACAGTCAAACAGCAGATGAAAGCTGCCCGGTTCAGGATTCATCACTATGACAGGCACGGTGATGCCTTCCCTGCGCAAATCTTCGCCTTCGTCGGCAACGGCGACGGCCAGATAATCGCAACGGCGCTCCTGCAGCGTCTTGGCCAGCTCAAACGAACCGACGCCGTATCCGAAAGCTTTCACCATGCAAACCATTTTCGTTTTAGGATGAAGACGCGAACGGTAATGGTTGAAATTATGGATAATCGCATCAAGATTGACTTCGAGGATGGTTTCGTGCATCTTCCGCTCGAGCAGCGCCGTTATGTTTTCGAAGTGAAACGAACGGGAACCTTTCAGTAATATGACTTCATCGCGGAACATATCCGGCTTGAACGAATGAACAAATTCGGACGAAGAATTATAAAAAGCGGTTTCCATATTTTTAAACAAATGCGCCTCCCGGCTGATTCCGGAGCCAATGCCGATGATGCGCTCAACCTTTTTCCGGCCAAGAAGTTCCGCTACCCTGCCGTACAGCAGTCCGGGCGCCATCCCCGTCTGTAAAATGTCGGACAGTATGACCGTATTTTTCAGCTTCTTGCCTGCCCGGCGGCTCTGCTGGAAATCAAGTGCGACAGACAGTGAGTTGATGTCGGAATTATAGGTATCGTTAATAAGCTGGCACCCGTTAATCCCCGACTTTACCTCGAGGCGCATGGCCACCGGCTCCAGCGAGGCGAAAACATCATCTTTATGAATGATACACGCCGGATTCAGGTAAAACATCACGGTCATGCAATGAATGATATCTTCAATAAAAGCATCATCCGTAAAAGGAATGATGTATTCGTGCACAAGCCCCATGGTCGTACAGCGCAGTCGGGTGGTTGTTTCGCCTTTTTCAACGGAATTAACAAACAGGGTGGCATCGGCGTCCGTGCGACTCCAGCCGACGGCTTTGTACGAAAGACACATGGCATCCAGAGTGTCGGCTATCAGCCTGTCATCCGCATTGTATATGATAACATCACAGTCGATGAACAGCGACAGTTTTTCCATGCACTTTTCCTTGGCAGAGCTGAAATTTTCCTGATGTGCTTCGCCGATATTGGTAATCAACCCCACGGTCGGCATAATCACCGGACGTAATTTATCCATTTCGTCCGGCTTCGAAATGCCGGCCTCGAAAATGCCGAGCGTATGCCGCTCATTCATTTCCCAGACAGAAAGCGGCACGCCAATCTGCGAATTGTAACTGCGCGGCGAACGTACAATATTAAAATCCGCATGCATAAGCTGATACAGGAGTTCCTTCACAACCGTCTTGCCGTTGCTCCCCGTTATGCCGATAACGGGTATGGAAAAACGGCTGCGGTGATGAGCCGCAAGTCGTTGCAGTGCGGCCGTCACATCTCTCACGAAAAGGAAATTTGCATCCGGCATCCGGAGTAATCCGGGAGGTTCGTCCGTGACGACAAAGCTTCTTACGCCCGACTTATACAGCGTCTCAATGTATTTATGTCCGTCGTTTGTTTTTGTTTTAACAGCAAAAAACAGACTCGTTTCAGGAAATGAAAGCGTACGACTGTCCGTCAGGAGATGAGAAACAGTCCCGTCGGTTATGGAATGATATTCGGCGCCGGTGATTTCCGCGATTTCTTTAACAGCATAGTTCATTGGTTCCATATTAATAAGTTTCTAATCTTTCTTCTATCTCTTTTTCTTCTTTCGAAATACAAATATACGGGTTTTTCTCCCGTAATTGCCGGATTTTAAACAATGTTTGCATCAAAAACTGCTTATACGCCTCATTATCGGACGTTAGTTGCCTGTGGTTCAAACTCTTGTTAACCGCTTCCACATCCTTCATGAAGGAGAGGGTTTCCCGGTCCATGTAAGTTTCCGAAAATCGCTCCCATATATAATTAATCGCCGGTGGGGACGGGTGAATCATGTCATCGGCGTAAAACCGGTAATCGCGCAATTCGTCCATCATCAGTTCGTAGGCGGGGAAATACATGACCTGTCCGGGGTATTGCCCGGTCAAAGCCTGTTCCGCCAAAAGCAGCGTCGATTTGCTCACCTGATTCAGGTGCGCCCCGTCTTTCCAGTGACGGACAGGGCTGACGGTGAATATAATTTTCAAAGACGGATTGATGCGCCATATTTCATCGAGCAAAGCAGACCATTCATCCGTAATATCGCTCACGGTAAGACGTTCGCGAATAAATTCCGATTCGGGCAGCTTGTGACAGTTCGCCACTGCGGCGCCACTGCTTCCAAGACGGTAAACATAAGCCGTCCCAAACGTAACCGCCAAGCATGAGCCTGTCCGCAAATACGTTGCCGCACGGTTCAACGATTCATTAATCCCCGCAAGACACCTGCCGGGCGAAGCATCCGAAAACCGCCCGTGATGCGCAAAACTGTGGTACGCGCCGTTATAAAAAAACAAATCATCCTCAACAAACGGCTTCGGATTCAGCATATATCTGCACGCGGAAGACACGGATAACGGATTGTATAAAACCCCAAAGGGATTAACCTCAGCGTTAAACCTGTACTCCGCCGCCTTACTGCCCGTGTTGTCGGCGAAGCAGGAGCCGAGAAACAGCAGTCTGTCCTTATAAGTAATCTTAAAAGGCGATTCCGGTATTTTCACATAGGTACAATAGCTTATCATTCTAATACGATTCTTTATTATAACGACACAAAAATAAATAAAACCGGGAGATGTTCTTGCAAAAAAACATACATTATGCGTTCATGCGCTTTTATGTTGTAAAACATAAAATCATTAAGCCGCTGCATTTCAGTAGGATAAATGCGCATTTTAAATATATACGGAACATTATCAACATATTTTCATAAGATTTTCTTGGATTATTCACTCGAATTTATAACCTTTGGAGCCGGTTTTGGGGTTGGAAGTAATTATCCGGACAGGATTTCCACCCTGTTTGTTAATGAATGAGGAATGACAAATATACTGATTTAGAATAATTTAATTGAGATTTTATGAAACAGAAGCCTGATTTTGCGGTTGGTTATATCAAGTGATTAGTGATTAATTCATCATTAATTGTTGCCCGTTAATTATTGGATTGTTTTGTTTCGATGTTTAATATTAAAAAGATGTGCGTATGAAAATACAAAATATACTTTTTATCTGTTGTGGTTTTATTATAGGAGTACAGGTCGACGCCGTGGGACAGGAAAAATCCGCCGGCGAGGCGTCAACGAATGAACGTCTTAACCGACAGGCGTCGGAGTTGATGGCAAACCGTGTATCTTCGGCAAAAATCTTGTCCGACGAACTGGCCATTGCCAAATTGGAGGAATTTAACGGACTCACCGCAGCCGAAAACCTGATGTTTCCCGCCGATGAACTGTACAATTCCAACTGGGATACGGTACATGTAAATCCGTTTACAAACACAAAGATAGATTTTCCCGAATCGTACAGTATCAACTGTGCCTCTTTCGTAATGCCTGTCGACAGGGAAGAGATAAAAATCACTTCAAAATACGGGCCGCGCCGCCGCCGTATACATCGCGGCATTGATTTGGGCTTGCAGGTCGGGGATACGATACGCGCCGCGTTCGACGGGAAAGTGAGAATTAAGAGTTATGAACGGAGAGGCTATGGCTATTATCTCGTCCTGCGTCATCCTAATGGCCTCGAAACCGTCTACGGTCATCTGTCCGCATTTTTAGTGCGCGAGAATCAAATCGTACGCGCAGGCGACGCAATCGCGCTGGGAGGAAATACCGGCCGCTCAACCGGAGCGCATCTTCATTTCGAAACACGCTTCCTCGGCAAAGATATTAATCCGGCAGAAATCATTGATTTCGAAAACAAAATCCCCTACAAAGACGAATATGTATTCCACAACATCAAGATAAACGGCAAAAAAAGTAATATCTACTCCACGTCGGCAGATGCACTGGCCGTACACAGGGTTAAAAGCGGCGAAACATTAAGC
>JAITDQ010000013.1 GCA_031282485.1 Tannerella sp.
ACGCACGAAATTGTGTTTACTTCGGGAACAACTGCCGCAATCAATCTGCTGGCATTCGCTTTCGGTGAAAAATTCGTGAACAGCGGCGACGAAATTGTTGTCTGCGAATCGGAACATCATTCAAATATCGTGCCATGGCAGTTGATGTGCGAAAGAAAAAACGCTGTATTAAAGGTGCTTCCGTTCGACGACAAAGGCGACTTGAAAACAGATCTGTTAGACGAACTTTTGACCGAACGCACTCGCTTAATCTGTGTCGCTCAGGCTACAAACGTTTTGGGAACAATAAATCCCTTGGACGAAATTGTCCGGAAAGCGCACGAAAAAGGCGTGTATGTGCTTGTTGACGGCGCTCAGGGAATACAGCATGTCAAAACAGACGTAACTGCTTCCGATTTCGACTTTTATGTCTTTTCGGGACACAAAATCTACGCTCCAACAGGTATCGGAATTCTCTACGGAAAGGAAAACCTGCTCGAACAACTTCCTCCATGGCAAGGCGGCGGCGATATGGTCAAGAATGTAAGTTTCGCCAAAACAACGTATGCCGACTTGCCTCTCAAATTTGAAGCAGGAACGTCGAACTTCGTTGGCGCAATAGCGCTCGGCGAGGCGTTGTGTTACCTTATATATACAGGTATGGACAAAATTCATTCGTACGAAAAAAACCTGACGGATTATGCTTTGGAAAAAATCTCGTCAGTTCCCGGAATCACTGTTTACGGAACGTCGGAAAACAAGGTCGGCATAGCGTCGTTCCTCATCGAAGGAATTCATCACGCCGACATGGGCGAAATACTGGACAAAATGGGTATCGCCGTCAGGACAGGACGAATGTGCGCCGACCCTACTGTTCACCATTTCGGATTGACTGGATTAGTCCGCGCTTCATGGACTTTCTACAACACAAAACAGGAAATCGATAAACTCTGCGAAAGTATCGAAAAAGCAAAGAGGATTCTTGGATAGAATCTGTTTTGATAATCAGAGTCAAACAAAAAGAACCTGTCATATCTTTGACAAGTTCCTTTCAATATTTAACTTAAAACGATAAACGATATTAATAGGTCAGTATCCTTTCAACATTCCTTTTACACGTTCGAAATTGCCGTTGTTTGGTGCGGGTTTCAGGTTGAGGATGGCGGTCATCAGATTATACAGATCGACGTTTTTGAAAGGCGGTTGTGAGTATGCCTGTTTGAATGCCGGTCCGTGGGCGAAGAAGATAGCGTGCATATCGCGACATTCGTTATCGTAGCCGTGAGCGCCTTTCAGCGTTACGGGCGATTGGTGTCCGGAGGCGACCAGCCAGCCGCAGTCCGGGATTATCACGATGTCGCCTGTCCGCGGATGTGTTCCGTAATGGAGGCGTTCGGGAAGATTTTCCTTTTTGAACACGCTGATATTCGGAACATTTTGCAGGGCTTGCACTACGCTGTCACGATATTCGGGATGTGTGTATAAATGCGTAAAAGCGCCGGTAAACTGTTTTTCGACCCAGTGGGCAGCCAGATAATCCGACAAATACACAACCCTGTCGGACGAAACTGCCGTCATGCCATGGTCGGACGTTATGATAAGATTGATTTTCTTGCCGATGTGAAGCCGGTTGAGTTTATCCATCAAAACCCCCGCCAGACTGTCGAGACGTTCGACAACTGTCGCGGTGTATTCGCTTTCCGGACCGTGCGTATGTCCGCTGTGGTCGGGTTCGGAGAAATAGAACATGACCAGATGCGGACGGATTTTTTCCGGCAGTTGCAGCCATTGAATTACGGTGTCGATCCGTTGTTGATAAGGTATTTTACCGTCGTACACTTTCCAAAAATCGGCGTACATACCTTGCACGGGGGCTTCGCTGCCGACCCAGAAAAATATTGCCGAATTAAGATTTTGTGTTTCGGCGGTTATCCAGACTGGTTCGCCGCCCCAGTATGCGGGATTCGACACTGCGTCGCGGTCCGACAAAGAGAAAGTATCCCGCAAGACCGAATCGTAGAAAATGTTGTTTACCAGTCCATGACTGTCGGGATACAGTCCGGTTGCCATGCTGTAATGATTCGGGAAAGTAACCGTCGGATACGAACTCTGTATGTATTCCGCTTTCACGCCGGTTGCACGGATTTTGTTCAGATTGGGCGTGTTATAGATGTCGCAGTAATCCCACCGGAAACCATCCATCGACAACACCACAAGATAAGGCTGTTCCGTTTTACCATTCGGCGAACAATAGTACAGCAAAACCATCATTACCAAAGAGACAATTGCAGCAAAAAACTTTTTCATACCTTTTATTCATTTTACATATTTGCATATTTGAACATTTGCATATTTGCACATTTGCATATTTGCACATTTGCACATTAATTAAACATATATCTCAAACTGAACAGTATTGAGAACGTTGAGCCGTAATCGACCGTTTTCCGGAACGTTTCCGAAGGCAATTCGCCTGTTCCCGGAATGTGATTGAGTTGGAATGTCGGGACGACGTTTCCGGTGGGCGTTACCTGAGCGGCGTTTGTCATTATCAGCAACTGATTTTGATTCATTTGCCAGCGACATCCCCAGTCGGAATTAAGCAAGTTGCCGACATTGGCGATATCCATACCGAGTTGCAGAATGTGACTGGTTTTTCCGGCGTTCACAACAAAATCCTGAGTAAATTTCATGTCAAATCTGTGAGCCCATGGAAATACCAGAGCGTTTTTTTCGGCGTATTTGCCTTTGCGTGTTTTCAGATACGGATCCTGATCGATATATTTAAAGAATGCATCGCTCTGTTCCTGCGCCGAATATGTGATGCCGTTCACGGTTTTTTCCACAAACTGTATTTCGTTTGGATTATTCGGGACATAAATCAGATTCACATTTCCGGCGCCGTCGTTCACGATGTTGGAACTGTAATAATATGAACTTCTTCCCACGAGCGTGCTGGAGTTTGCAAGATAATTTGTCTGATCGTTACCGCCGCGATAGAACAGCGATACGGCAAAACCGCCATATCTGTACGACAGCGAGCCAATCAAATTGTGTGGCATCACGTAACTTGCCTGACCGAGTTCGGGTGTGTTCGAGCCGTTGACTGTCGCATAACCGTTCCATAACGAATACATCTGGTCGCCGCCGCCGTCGTGCAGACTTTCTGCCCAACTGCGTGTGTATGCAATCATTCCCGAAAGACCGTGCCAAAGAGTTTTCTCCAGACGGAATGTCAAAGACGTATAATAGCCTGTGTTTTCGTTGAAATTGGTGACAAAGAGAGGAGTTGCGCCGGCATTGTTGGTTGTCGCCGGGTCTAACAGTCCGTCTCTGTTCAGTTTATGTACATATTTGGCGTTTCCGGCGAGATACATCATACGATGGTCGGGATAGCCTGCAATATTCATTTCCACAGGATCGACCAGTCCGTCTTTGTAAACAATTACGGGATTGATATCCTTGTTGTAGATTGCTTCGACAGAGGCTTTAAACCCGCCGGGCAACTCAAAATCAGCCGCAATAGACGATTTCCATGTCGAAGGCATCCTGAAATCGGGATCCATAATCGTAAATCCGCCTGTCGGAATACTTGTTCCCGCCGCCGGTTGAGGATTCGGCAAATATTTTTTAGGATCGGGATCGAATTTGCCGGGTACGCCGTCGCCCGAATACATCATTGTCTGCTGTAACATTCCTGCGTCGCCCGATTGCGAACAGATCCATACGAAAGGAATCCGTCCGGTAAATATTCCCGTTCCTCCGCGCAGGATAACCGAACGGTCGCCAAGGACGTCGTAGTTAAAACCGAAACGCGGCGACAGCATCAGTCGTGTTGCCGGCATTGTGGCTGTGTTATAGTGTTTCCCGTCGAAATTGATGTCCAGAATCATCGGATGCGTCTGCAAACCTTCGGGATGTTCGGGATAGGTCGGCAAATCGAAACGGATGCCGCCCGTGATGTTCAACCGGCTGTTGACTTTCAACTCATCCTGCAGATACAAAGAATACTGATCGAATTTAAAACTCGGAAACGCCTGCTCATAACCGGGAGTATTCGAGAATGTAATGGCATAATTTTTCGGCTTATTGCCGTTTACAAAATCGTCCCACGAATCGAAAATGTAAAGTCCTGTTCCGAAACGCATAAATCCGTTTTTGGTCGTATTTTTCTCATAACTCAATCCGAGCGTGAGATTATTGATGCCCAGCGAATATTTTATTTCGTCGGTAAAATTAAGCGTGTTAACCTGCCGGAGATTGCCGAACGAAAACGGTTCCGTCCCAAACGAAGTATATGGCTGATTATCTTTCAGGATATCGACAAAAGGGAAATCTTTGTTTCCGCCTGTGCTGCGCGGCTCGTCCTGATACGACCATGTTACGCGCAAAGTATTCTGCAACCGTCCGTCGATGAAGCCGGAGTTCAACTCGCCCGACAGCGACGAAAAATTCTGTTCCTGAAAATATCCGCTGTTTTTATACCACATCGCGTTAGCGCCCGTCCGGCTGCCGCTGAAAGGCGTTGGCGAAATGGGACTCGTGGATGTGGACGGATCGTAAGGCGTCTTGGACGACATGCTGCTGTAACGAACGTTCGCCTTATGATTTTGCGATATGTTCCAGTCGAGACGCGCCAGAAATTTCGAGCCCGGACTGTCGAACGAATAACCCTGATAAGGTCCTGTTTCATAACCGTAATTATCTCTAAGATATTTGCTCATCATGTTCATGTCGCTTTCCGTCGGACGGGCGACTGTCGTTCCATTGCCGGCGCCGTCGGTCGAAGCAACCCGCGAAGGTCCGGGATCGACTGTCTTTTCCGATTCGTAGTTGACAAAGAAAAAGAGTTTGTTCTTTATCACCGGACCACCGAACGTGAGACCGACCAGACTGTATTGCGATGGCGATTTATTGAAATAATCGTCGTCCACTTTGTTTCCACGCAGTCGTTCGTCGGTGCGGTAAGTGTAGAGCGAGCCTTTAAATTCGTTGGTTCCCGACTTCGTTACCGCATTGACAGTAGCGCCGATAAACCCGCTCTGACGAACATCGTAAGGCGTGAGACTTACCGAAATCTGATCAAGCGCATCAATCGAAATCGGCGACCCGTTGCCGGGAAGATTCTGTCCGATACCGAACGCATTGTTGAACGCCGCGCCATCGACGGTAATGAAATTCTGACGATAATTTCCACCGCCAATCGACTGTCCGTTAGCCTGCGGCGTCAGACGGGTGAGGTCGTTGATACTGCGGTTGATGGTCGGCATGGCGGCAATATCCCGCGTCGAAATGTTGGTGATAGCGCCGGCGTTGTTGGTGTTCATGTTCGACGTCCGCGAACTGGCGCTCACCACTACTTCCTGTAAATCGACAATCTCCTGTTCCAGCGTCAGATTGAGAACGGTATTGCCCGACAGTGTCAACTGAATATCCGACAACTCAACCGTCTTAAATCCAATCAGAGAATACCTTATCGTATATGGTCCGCCCGGACGCATATTCTGGATAATGTAATCTCCCTTCCCGTTCGACACCGCCCGGTACTGGATTCCCGTAGGCTGATGAACAGCAATAACCGTGACTCCAACTGCCACACCACTCGGCTCGGCGATATGTCCGCCAACCGACGAAGTCGTTACCTGCGAAAACGCTAACGTCACCGTCGCAACCATGATAACAACAATCATTAATAATCCTCTAAAAATTCTTTCCATAATTTTGAATAAATAAATAATACAATACTTAATTTTAGCGCAAAGGTATGGCGAC
>JAITDQ010000037.1 GCA_031282485.1 Tannerella sp.
GCTACCTGTGTACGAATGTTGTGCACCTTGTTTTGAAATTCAAATACGTTTGACGGTAAATAATCCGTTCCTCTCATATTACATTTTCTTAGAGTTTAACATACTTTGTCGAATTTATCACCGGCATAAAATAACGGCTCTTCTTCCCGGAAAACGGTTTTTTCCCTGCGCGAGAAAAAGTCTTCCCAATGCGAAAAAAGGTTTTCCCCGCGCGAAAAAATGGTTTCCCACCGCAAAAAAACTCTTTCCGCATGCAAAAAAGGTCTTTCACCACGCAAAAAAGACTTTTCACCATGCAAAAAGGACTTTTCACCATGTAAAAAGGACTTTTCACCGTGCGAAAAAGGTTTTTCCTCGTGCAAAAACGCCTTTCCCCAAGTAAACGCGTTTCTTTCCCTGCAAAAAAAGTCCCTCCCCATACGAAAAAAGTCTTTGCGCGTGCGGAAAAAATTTTCCCCCGTTTGGAAAAAGTCTCTGCGCGCACAAAAAAAAGCCCTCCCGCATGCATGAAAAACTCTCCCGCACGAGTGAAAAGTCTCTTTCCCTGCAAAAAAAGCATTTCTCTGTATCTGTACAGGAAAAATATTTTTGCATGTAAAAAAAAACCTTTCACAGATTTCCGGAAAATCAGCCGGAGTGGATGAAAATACGCCGCCGGAAAGCGCGGCACAGGGACGGAAAGAAATGATATTGCTGCGGATAACATGAGAGAAAACGCCGCGTTTTATCTCATAAAATACTAATAAACAGTAGATTACCCCCCCCCCCCCACTCCACGGGAACATTCGGAATGACGGGCAGGCAATCCCTTCTTCCCGTTTCGAGAAGGGTCGGGCTAACTGATATTAATTTTTTAAACCGCATATTTTTGTTATATTTCAGCGCCCAAAGATAAAACAAATTTATCGGAAACACCAAAAAAAACAATAAAAAAAACCGCCACAGGGTTTCGCACGAAGTGAATGGCCGCCACACGAATGTTTCGGAAGGCTGTTAAGACATCCTCATACCGGACACATTGTCCGAAAACGAACACTTCCGCAAAATTCAACAAGCGTATTTTCAGCGCTTTACAACTGTGGCACAGCATTTGCAAATCATAAGTAAAGAATATCGGAATGAGAAAATTATATCTGTCAATAACATTCGTATCGTTGATTATCCCGGCATTTTATGCGGAAAACGACGATAACCGCATCAGGCTCACACTGAAAGAAGCAATCACGCTGGCACAACTCCAGTCGGTAGATGCCGCCGT
Source organism: Tannerella sp. (assembly GCA_031282485.1). Classification (GTDB taxonomy): domain Bacteria; phylum Bacteroidota; class Bacteroidia; order Bacteroidales; family Tannerellaceae; genus Tannerella. Next base: position 1,259 of record JAITDQ010000037.1, read on the forward strand.
CGCACTGAATGAGCTGAAAACGGCTTACTGGGAATACCGGACGCACCAAGCCGACCGGCTCCCGGAAATAATTTTTACCGGGACGATTCCCTCCTACAACAATAATTACGGCAAATACCAGCAGCCCGACGGTGCTTACACCTACGTGCAAAACAACTGGCTGGGGCTGAGCGGAAAGGTTTCCATCGACCAGAATATTGCGCTGACGGGCGGCAGGATTTCACTCGTCACATCGCTCGATTTGACGCGACAGTTAGGCGCAGGCGCGTACAACGAATACATGAGTATCCCGTTCGGCATTACAATCGAACAGCCGGTCTTCGGGATAAACAATCACAAGTGGCGGCGGCGCATCGAGCCTGTCCGTTACAGGGAAGCGAAAGCCGCATATATCGAAAACGTCGAGGAGGTCACGCTCTCTACAATCGCCTTTTTCTTCAACCTGCTCCAGGCCAAGGAAAACCTGGCCATCGCAAACCAGAATCTGGAAAATGCGAACAAACTGTACGATATTGCCGTCGCGAAACGCAAAATCGGGCATATCTCGGAGAATGAACTGATGCAATTAGAACTGTCCGCGCTGCAGGCAAAGGGACTTGTGACGGAAGCCCTGTCCGATCTGAACGCCCGCATGTTCCAGCTCCGCGCTTTCCTCGGACTGAGCGAACAGGACATCGTCGACCCCGTCGTACCCGAATCAATCCCTTCGTTCAGGATGATTTACGACGACGTCCTCGAGAAAGCCCGCGAAAACAACGCATTTGCACAAAACATCCTGCGCCGGCAGTTAGAGGCGGACTATGCCGTCGCCTCCGCCAAAGGCAACCGGCGAAGCATCAACCTCTTCGCCTCGGTCGGATACACGGGGAAAGACGTCACGTTAGACCGCTCCTACGACGGGCTGCGCGGCAACCAGATCGTCGAAGTCGGCGTAAGTGTGCCCATACTCGACTGGGGTAAGCGGAAAGGCAAGGTGAAAGTAGCGGAATCCAACCGCGAAGTAATCCTCTCGCGCACAAAACAGGAACAGATGAATTTCAACCAGAACATCTTCTTGCTGGTGGAAAACTTCAATAACCAGGCCGGACAGCTGGAGATTGCCGTCCAAGCCGACAAAATTGCCGAAAAACGCTACCTCACTTCCATAGAGACTTTTATGATCGGCAAAATAAGCATCCTTGACCTCAACGACGCGCAAAGGTCGAAGGATGAAGCCAAACTGAAGCATATCCAGGAATTATACAGATACTGGTATTATCTTTATAACATACGCAGCGTCACGTTGCATGATTTCATCACAAACCGCAATTTGGACGCCGATTTTGAGGATATCATCAAACGGCAGGGTACAAAACGGTAAATTTGTGTTATCTTTGTATGCCGAAAGAACAGACTTGATTATACAGACATTATGATACTGATAGTAGACGACGATGCGGCTGTCCGCTCTTCACTGACATTCCTGCTCAAGCGTGCCGGTCACGAGCCGCAGGCCGTTGCGACGCCCGGAGAGGCGCTGGAGCTTATCCGCAGGACAACCCCGCTGTTGATTCTGATGGATATGAATTTCACGCTGACGACTTCGGGCGAGGAAGGGTTACTGCTTTTGAGGCAGGTGAAAATTTTAACGCCCGGCGTGCCGGTCATTCTGATCACCGCATGGGGTTCCATCTCCTTAGCCGTCCAGGGCATGCAAAACGGAGCGTTCGACTTCATCACCAAACCGTGGAACAATCACGCCTTGCTCAACTCCATAAATACCGCCATAGAGTTGACCGGACAAAAGACCGGCCCGTTAAACCGTACGGATGCGGACAAAAAAGCCGGTTTCGATAAAATCATCGGGAAAAGCGACGCGCTGATGAACATTCTGGGCACGGTCTCGCGGATAGCGCCGACGAACGCGCCGGTACTGATAACGGGCGAAAGCGGTACAGGAAAGGAACTGGTGGCCGAGGCGATTCACGAAAACAGCAAACGGGCAGGGAAAGCGTTCGTGAAAGTCAACCTGGGAGGGCTGTCGCACAGCCTTTTCGAAAGCGAAATGTTCGGACACAAAAAAGGCGCCTTCACGGATGCCTTCACCGACCGTTCCGGCCGCTTCGAAATAGCCGACAAAGGCACCATTTTCTTAGATGAAATCGGGGAACTGGATTTGTCGTGCCAGGTGAAACTGCTGCGCGTGTTGCAGGACCAGACGTTCGAAGTCCTTGGCGACAGCCGTCCCCGCAAGACCGACGTACGCGTCATAAGCGCCACCAACCGGAACCTCGGCGAAATGGTGGCCGACCGTACTTTCCGCGAAGACCTGTTCTACCGCATCAACCTGATTACAATCCACCTCCCGCCCCTGCGCGAACGGACGGAAGACATCCCGCTGCTCGCGGCATATTTTGCCGGCAAACAAGCGGTAAACAGCGGACGCGAAAAAGTGAAGTTCACGCCCGGCGCAATCGCCTATCTCAAGAACCAGCCCTATCCGGGCAATATCCGCGAACTGAAAAACTTAGTGGAACGGACGATTCTCGTATCGGAAAAAACAACCCTGGAGGCCGCGGATTTCGAAATGCAAAATCAAAACAGCCGGGCAAATAAAACCGGCGCCGGGTTATCCGGTTTAACGCTCGACGAGATTGAAAAACAAACCATTCTTCAGGCAATCGAGAAACATTCCGGGAACGTGTCGCACGTTGCGTCGGTTCTCGGCGTCAGCCGCGCAGCCCTGTACCGGAGACTGGAAAAATACGGAATCCGTATCAACAAGACATCATAATATTATACGGCATGAAACTGAAAGGCATGTTTTGGATAATGACCGTCCTGTTGCTGACGATTCTTGCAATAACGAGTTATTATGTCTTCTACGCGTCCTCCTTTTACATATTCCTCGCCGTGGAAACATTAATTCTTGTTACGGCAATTTACCTGTTTGTTTTTTACCGTCGAATCATCAAACCGTTACAGGTCATAGGCGACGGCATGGATTTGCTGAAGGAACAGGATTTCAGTTCCCGTCTGCGGCGCGTCGGGCAACCGGAAGCCGACCGGATTGTGGACGTTTTCAACAAAATGATGGAACAACTGAAAAACGAACGCCTTTACATGCAGGAACAGAATCATTTCCTTGACCTCCTCATCAACGCTTCGCCAATGGGCGTGGTGATACTCGATCTGGACGGGAATATCCGGTCGACAAATCCGGCTGCCGGCAAAATCTTCGGATTAAAAGACGGCGACAACAGTCTTGCCGGTAAAAAATTAACGGAGACGGATTCTCCACTGGCAACGGAACTGAGCGCCGTAAAAAAAGACCGTCCGCAAATCATTCGCCTCAGCAACGCCAATATATATAAATGTACCCATTCTTCATTTCTCGACCGCGGGTTTCAACATTCTTTCCTGCTCATCGAACCGTTGACGGAAGAGGTTTTTAAGGCAGAGAAAAAAGCGTACGAAAAGGTGATTCGCATGATTGCGCACGAAGTAAACAACACGACCGCCGGCATCACGTCTACGCTGGACACGCTGCTGCACACGTTTGCGGAAATCGAACAAACGGAAGATATCCGCGACGTACTGCAGGTTGCCGTCGAACGCTGTTACAGCATGAGCCGTTTCATCACGAACTTTGCCGACGTTGTGCGCATCCCCGAACCGCAATTACGCGAAAAAGACCTCAACAAACTGGTCTCATCCTGCAAACTGTTTATGGAACACGCCTGCCAAAACCGCAATATTCAAATAATAATGGAACTGTCGGAAGTCTCGCCCGTTATAAAAGCCGACGCGCTGCTGTTCGAACAGGTACTGGTTAATATCATCAAAAACTCGGCCGAATCAATCGGCAACAACGGACGGATTTATATCCGCACATCCGTCTCCCCGGTCTGCCTCGAAATAGCCGACAACGGGAAAGGCATCGACCGGGAAACGGAAACGAAACTGTTCAGTCCGTTCTTCTCTACCAAGCCAAACGGACAGGGGCTGGGACTTCTGTTCGTCCGCGAAGTCCTGATGCAGCACGGTTTCACGTTCTCGCTCCGGACGGAAGCCGACGGCCTCACCCGTTTCCGTATATGGATGTGAGCAGCCGGCGCCGGCACCGGCATAACAAAAAAACAGCCACGGATGATGCTCCATCACGGCTCATGTAATTCAACGGCAATCGTGCTGTTGCAAAAAAACAACCTCTGATGATGCTCCGTCCCGTTTTTTTTCTTATTTTTGCAACCTTATTTCATTCGTTTACATGGGAAAAAATAAATTACAGAAATTTGACGATATGGCAGGATTCCCGCATGTCTTTCAATATCCTTTCGCCGTATTGCAGGCCGGAGGCGGATGCCCGCTGAAAGGCCGCTGGAAGGAGGATGTTTTTAAAAACGGCAATCCGCTGGTGCTCGAACTCGGATGCGGACGGGGCGAATATACCGTCGGGCTGGGGAAACTCTTCCCCGGCAAAAATTTCATCGGAATAGATATAAAAGGCGCACGGATGTGGTCGGGCGCTAAAGAATCGCTCGAAACGGGCATGAAAAACGTCGCATTCCTCCGGACAAGCATTGAGCTGATATCCCACTTTTTTGCGCCCGGGGAAGTCGCCGAAATATGGCTCACCTTCCCCGACCCGCAGATGAAAAAAGTAAACAAACGGCTCACAGGTACGCGATTCATGCGCCTGTACCGCGAAATACTTTCCGGCGAAGGCATCATACACCTCAAAACAGACAGCAATTTCATGTATACCTACACATGCGAAATGATAAAAGCAAACAAATACCCCATACAAGTCTGCACGGCAGACCTGTACCGTTCCGGCACGGCAGACGAAATCCTGTCCATACGCACCTGTTACGAACAACAATGGCTCGACCGCGGCCTTGACATCAAATACATACGTTTCGTATGCGAACCCCGCGACCGCCTGACGGAACCCGACACAGAAATCGAACCCGACCCCTACCGCAGCTACAACCGCAGCCGCCGCAGCACTAACCATTAACCATTAACCATTATACATTATTATACATGCATTTATATCCCGAATTAATATTAGAAGCGCTGGCGAAAGTTCGTTACCCGGGCACAGGGAAAAACATCGTCGAAGCCGGAATGGTAGAAGACAACATCCGCATCGAAGGGCGTAAGGTTTCGTTCTCGCTCCTGTTCGACAGGCTAAACGACCCGTTCATCAAATCCATTGTAAAAGCCGCCGAAACGGCCATTCTGACCTGTATATCCCCGGACGTAAACATAAAAGGAAACATCTCGGTCAGGAGCCGGCAGGACGCACGCCCCGAACCGGAGAAACTGCTGCCGGAAGTGAAAAACATCATCGCCGTCGCATCCGGCAAAGGCGGCGTCGGGAAAAGCACCGTATCGGCAAATTTGGCCGTAGCGCTTGCCGGCATGGGATACAAAACGGGACTGCTCGACGCGGATATCTTCGGCCCGTCACAACCGAAAATGTTCAACATGGAAGACGCACGTCCGTACCTCGAAAAAATCGGCAACCGCGAACTGATACAGCCGGCCGACAACTACGGAGTGAAACTCCTCTCAACAGGCTTTTTCGTCAAAAAAGAAGACGCCGTACTGTGGCGCGGCGCCATGGCAAGCAACGCCCTCAAACAACTCATAGGAGATGCAAACTGGGGCGCCCTCGATTACCTGATCATCGACCTCCCCCCGGGCACAAGCGACATACACCTCACGCTCGTACAGACACTCGCCGTCACAGGAGCGATAGTCGTCACGACGCCCCAGGAAGTAGCCCTCGCCGACGCCCGCAAAGGCATCAGCATGTTTGCCGGCGACAAAGTAAACGTCCCCGTCCTCGGTCTTGTCGAAAACATGGCCTGGTTTACGCCCGCCGAACTGCCCGGAAACAAATACTACATCTTCGGAAAAGAAGGCGGCAAACGGTTAGCCGAAGCATTAAACATCCCCCTGTTAGGACAGATACCCCTCGTACAAAGCATCTGTGAAAGCGGAGACGCCGGTTCCCCCGCCGCCCTAAACCCCGACACGGCAACAGGCGCCGCCTTCCGCGAACTCGCCGAAAACGTAATAAAAAGAATCGAATACCGGCACACCCACATGGAACCGACAAAACGCGTGGAAACTCACAAATAATATTTTCCCGTAACATTTTTTACAGGCTCATTATCCCCTGTTTTTATGTCAACAAAAAAAATTTTCATGTACTTTTTTAAAATACCCCACTTTTGGGGTATCACAAAGCATATTTTTGTTGTACTTTTGTATCACAAATTTCGATTGATATTTATTTATACATATTTTCTAACTTAATAAAATTTTCAATTTATGGAAAACAT